>CAYNGQ010000115.1:0-17512 GCA_964396735.1 uncultured Solirubrobacteraceae bacterium
CCCCGATCGCCGGTAATCCACCGTGATCGGGCACAATCCTCACGATCTCAGGCACTAGTGCCCGAAATCACCGCCGATACATGGCGATGCCCGCCGATCCCGCGCCGCAAAAACCAGCCGATTAGCAGGGATCTTTAGGAATGGAGCTAGGGGGACTCGAACCCCCGACCTCCTGGGTGCGATCCAGGCGCTCTCCCAACTGAGCTATAGCCCCGCACACGGCCGGCAACGGCGGGTGGCCGTGGGCCAAGTGTAGGGCGTCGCGAAAAAGTGCGCCGGGAGGATCGCTAGAGTACTGCCGCGCAATGGGGTTGCTAGACGATGCCATCCGCGAGCACCTTGAGCTTCGGCGCCGGCACGGCGCCGATCCGAGCGAGGTGATGAGCAAAGAACACGAGGCTCTTGGCCCGGCGGCGACCCGTGCGGCGAGCGCGCGGCCCGTGGACGCGGACGACGACGCGCGTTTCTTGGCGGAGCCCTCGCTGACCGCCGAGGACCGGCGGCCGGAGCCACGGGCGGGTGGTCGGATCTCAGCAGATAACGCGTATCTCAGCCAGGAGACGGTCGAGCTGGACATGCGGGCGGTGCTGGACGAGGACGCAAGCGTGGAAGTCAGCCGCGCCGCGCGCGGCGGCATGCGGTCGATGACGAACGCCGCCCCGGTGAGAGCGCTGCACTGAGCAAATAGACCGGCCGGGTCCTCGACCGAGGCACCCGGGATCGCCGGCTCAACCCTCGGTGGTCTTGCTCGCCGGGGCTTTTGGTTTGGGCGCTTTGGCGCGTTTGCTAGCGGCCGGTTTGGCGCGGGTGGGTTTCTTCTTCATCTTCTTCTCGTCCGCCGCGAGTGGTGCGCTGGCGGCTTTTACGCGCGCGGCGGCTGACTCGATCGCCTCCATGGGCGACTCCACCGGCTTTTTGGTGGTGCGCGCCCGGGCTTTGGGCCGCGCGCGCGAACCGGTCGCCGACTTGGTGGGGCTCGAGGCCGTGTTTGATGCCTTCGGCGCCCTCTGCGGCTTCTCGGCGTTCCCCTTCGCGCCGCCCGCCGGCTCGGGGGCGTCCATCGGCGGTGTGGCGCCTGCCTTCCTCGCCGCGCCCGTCGGCTCGGGTCCCACCACGTTGGCGGCAGACGCCTGCTCGGTGCCCTGCGCCTTGGCGACCTGTCCGGTGTCCGCCGCCTTGGCAATAGACACGGGCTCGGCTACTCTCACCGCCGCAACACCCACCGACTCCCCAACCCCCTCCGCGACGCTGACGGCCTGCGCGATGCTCTCGGCCTCGCTTGACACGGGGATCGGCACCCCGGCCGTCCCGGGCCTTGGCCGCGCGGCGGACCCACCCGCGCCCTTGGGGCCCCTGCGCTTGCGCTTGGTGTTGCGCGCGCGGCGCTTGGGGAAGTTGCGTAGCAGCTCGCGCGCGAGCGCGGGGGGCTTGCGCGCCATCCGCGTGCGCGCGCCGCGCAGCGCCTCTTCGGCCTCGGGCGTGTGCGCGAGGGCGGCCGCCAGCAGCGCGGCGGCGAGGCGGCGGTCTTGCTTGCGCGAGGCGTGGATCAGGCGTCGCGCGTTGCGCGCGTGGGCGCCGCCGGAGGAGTTGACGAGCAGGCCCAGCAGGCGCTTGGTCTCCGGCCAGCGTTGCACCGCGTACTCCTCGTGCAGCTCGCGCGTGTACTCCGCCAGCCGCCAGATCCAGGCGCTGGCTTGGTCGCGGCGGCCGATGCGCCGCTCCACCAGGGAGCGCAGCATGATCTTCGAGGCCTCGCGGCGCTCCTCGCGCGTCCATGCGCCGATCACGTCGATCGCGGTGTCGAACGCATCGGGGTCGCGGCCGGCGGCGATGTCGGCGAGCGCGCGCAGCCGCAGCTGCGGGCTGGGGTTGCGTTGCACGGCGGTGATCAAGAACCTGCTCTTCAGCTCCCCGCCACGGTCGAAGTGCAGCATCGCCCGCGCGCGCCGCCACCCGGTGGCGGTGACGCGCGCGCCGGCGAGCGCCGCCCACACGTGCTGCTCGCCGTAGTCGAGATTCTCCACGGCGATCCGCCACAGCTCGCGCTCAAACACCGCGAAGCGCCGCTCCTCCTCCGCGCACACCGGCAGCACCCGCC
The DNA here is from genome assembly GCA_964396735.1 of uncultured Solirubrobacteraceae bacterium. GTDB lineage: Bacteria > Actinomycetota > Thermoleophilia > Solirubrobacterales > Solirubrobacteraceae > Palsa-744. The sequence goes on from CAYNGQ010000115.1 coordinate 2,099, forward strand.
GCTCCACGCGCATCCGCCGGCCGCGTCCGCGGCGCACCGGGCCGACGACGATCGCCCCGCCGCGGTAGACGTCGCGGTCGAGCAGCGAGTGCAGCGTCACCACCGGGTCGTCGTGCTTGGTCGCCGGGTGCACGAAGTCCACCACCAGCCCCGCCTCCTTGCCGGGGTTGCGGCGCGTGACGCGGCCCACGCGCTGCTGGTAGATGCGCTTGGAGGCCGTCGGCGCGAGGTGCACGCAGACGGTGGCGCGGGGGCTGTTCCACCCCTCCGCCAGCAGCTGCGCGTTGATCAGCACGTCGATCTCGCCGCGCTCGTAGCGCGCGAGGATGCTCGCCAGTTCGCGCTTGGGGGTCTCGCCCGACACCGCCTGCGCTTTGATCCCTTCCGCGCGGAACGCTTCGGCGAGGTTGTAGGCGTGGCGCACGCCCGCCGCGTACACGACCCCCGGCACGCCATTGAAGCGGGTGCGGTAGAGGTTGGCCATCGCCAGGTTGAAGGGCTGCTGGTCGAGCAGCTGCGCGAGCTCCTCCTGGTCGAACTCGATGTCCACCTCGCCGCGGCGCAAAGGCACCTTGGCGATCGTGCGCACGCCCACGCCCGGCGGGATGCGCACGCAGCGCAGCGGCGCGATCACGCCCCGGCGCGCGGCCTGGGCGAGATCGAAGCGCGAGGTTTGGGTGGGGAAGAGGTCGGTGACGTGGCGCGCGATCAGCGCCCCGGTGGCGGTCATGCCGATGAAGATCGGACCGGTCCAGGCGCGGATCGCGCCGCTGGTCTTCTCGCCCAGCGCGGTATGCGCCTCGTCGCAGATCACGATCGTGTAGGCGCTGGAGATGCGCCCGGCGTTGCGCACAAACCACTGGTAGGTCTCGACCGACACGGGGCCTTGCGTGGAGTCCTCGCCCATATACAGCGGGCGGGAGATGCGCCGCGAGTAGCCGCGGTCGCGCAGCTCGCCGAGGAACTGGTCGACGAGGTTGCGCCGGTGAGTGAGGATCAGGATGCCGCCGGTTTGCGACCCCTCGACGAAACCCAGCGCCGCCACCGTCTTGCCCGCCCCGGTGGCGTGCTCAAACCAGAAGCGCTTCGCCGCGTTGGGGTCCTCAGGCTGGTCGGGAAGCACCTCCTCCGCGTCCTCGTCCACCCAATCGAGCGGCTCCTCGTCGCTCTCCTCGGCCTCCTCCTCGGCGTCGCTCTCGGGGAGCGGCTCCAGCTCGTCCTCGAGGTCGCCGAGCTCCTCCTCTTCGTCCTTCTCCTCCTCGTCCTCCTCCGCGGCCTCGACGTCCTCCTCGTCCGCGTTTTCGTCGTCCGCGACTCCGACTTCTCCCTCCTCATCAACGTCTGCGACTCCGACCACATCGTCGGGCTCGTCGACTCCATCCTCGGCCTTGCTCCGTCCATTGTCCTGCTCCGCTCCCGCCCCATCTGCGCTCGCCGCCGGCCGCGCCGAGCGGGTGGGAGCGCCATCGGCGGAGGCCTTCCCGTTGCCGAGGATCGCCGCCGAGGCCAGCAGCTCCGGCGAGGCGGCGGCCGCGGCGCGACCGTTGCCGTTGCCGTTGGCGCGTTCGGCCTCCGCCAGCAGCGCGGTGAGGGTGCCCGAGAGCGCGTCCACCTGGTGGGCGGAGAGCACGGTGCCGTCGCGCAGCCGCGGCTCCTGGTCGGAGAGCACTCTTTCAAGCCCCAGCAGCAGCGAGAACTCCCGCCGCCAGGCCGTCGAGGGGTAGCGAACGTGCTCCTCGAGCTCCGCCAGCGCGGCGTCGAGCGCCCGCCGGCGGGGGGTTGCGTGCCCGCTCACCCGAGCGAGCGCGACGGCGGCGTCCTCCCCCTCATGCAGGAAGCGCTCGCGCACGAACTCCTCCGCCCGCGCGATGTCGGCGGAGCTTGGGATGGACGCGACCGCAAGGGCCACTTGTGTGGACTCGGCCATAAGAGGCAATGGACTTCGAGATGGAGCCGCCGCAGAATGAGCACTCGGCGTGGCTCGGAGCGCCGGCCCCGCCAGCAGACCCCCGGATACCCGGAGCAACTTGGCTCCGAGTACATCCAAGATACAGCACTCCGCGGCCGGATTGAAGGGGGGGCTTCACGTGCGCCATCTGGCATCCTCAGCGCCATGAACCCCAAGCACCTCATCGCACTCGCCGGCGGGCTGGCGCTCGCGACGGTGCTGGTGGTTGGTCTCGTGCAGCTGGCGAACAGCAAGTCCCCTTCGGAGACCCCGCCGTCGCAGCGGCTGACCCCCGCGCAGATGCGGGCGCGCCTGGTGGGGTCGCCGGCGCCGCTGGCGGCGTTGCACGCGCAGGCCGGCGAGTTGCTGGGCGGCGGCGCGAGCGCGCTGCGGGCGCGGCTGGCGGCGCTGAAGGGGTGGCCGGTGGTTGTCGACAAGTGGGCCTCGTGGTGCGAACAGTGCAAGGCCGAGTTCGGCGTCTTCCAGCGCGCTGCCACCAACCTTGGACGTGGGGTGGCGTTCATCGGGATCGACTCCGGCGACACCTCCCGTGCCAAGCCGCTTGAATTCCTCCACTCCTTCCCCGTGAGCTACCCCAGCTTCTTTGACCCCAACGAGCAGATCGGCGTGGAAGTCTCGGACTCCACGCTGGTGCCCGCCACGATCTTCTACAACCGCCGCGGCGAACGCAGCTACATCCGCCAGGGCGCCTACCCGAGCGTCGCCACGCTCGAACGCGACGTCCGGCGCTACGCCACGGTGGGGTGAGCACCGGCGTGCCCGAGATCCGCGTAGACCCGCTCACCGGGTACAAGACGATCGTGGCGGGAGAGCGCTCGCGGCGGCCGGGCGGCGAGCCGCACTGCGTCCCCCCCGATCCGATCGACGTCGAGCAGGACCCGTTCGCGGAGGGCCACGAGGACCGCACTCCCCCGGAGCTGTATGCGGTGCGCCCACAAGGAGGCTCCGCGGACTCCCCGGGTTGGACGGTGCGCGTGGTGCCCAACCTGTTTCCCGCACTCACTCCGGGGGTGCCACGACGCGACTTGCCCCCCACGAGCTTCCTCACCCCTCCCCCTACCCCAACCCATCCACCACCTGGCGGCTCCCCCGCCGCGTCGGACCCCGAGGCGGCCTCGGCGACGCAGCCCGGAGCGCGGGATCCCCGCCCCGATCTCTTCACCGCGATGCCCGCCACGGGGGCGCACGAGGTGATCGTGAACGCGCCGCAATCGGTGTACTCGCTGGCGGAGCTGTCCGTCGAGCAGATGGCCGCCGCCGTGGAGGTGTGGCGCGAGCGGATGCGCGTCCACGCGGAGTGCGCCTGCGTGCAGCTGATCGTCAACGAGCGGCGCGAGGCGGGGGCGTCGCTGCCGCACACGCACGCGCAGCTGTACGCGCTGGGCTTCGTGCCCGCCGATGTGGCCCGCGAGCGCGAGCGCGCGGGGGCGTACGCGACGCGCACGATGGGCAGCGAACTGCTGGGGGATCTCGTCGCCGAGGAGGTGCGCCGCGGCGAGCGAGTGGTGGCAATCGACGACGAGGCGGTGTTGATGGCGCCGTACGCCTCGCGGGTGCCCTACCACCTGATGCTGGCCCCGCGCCGTCCACGCGCGCGCTTCGAGCAGGCGGGTCCGAGCGGGGCGGCGTTGCTGCACGATGGGCTGCGCCGCCTCACGCGCCACCTCGGGGCGAGCCCGCCACTCAACCTGTGGGTGCGCACCGCGCCGCGCGGGGCGGAGCGCTTCTGCTGGCGCATCGAGGTGTTCCCCCGCCTCACCCACCTCGCGGGCCTCGAGCTCTCCACGGGGGTCAACCTCAACATCGTGGCGCCCGAGGACGCGGCCGCGCACCTGCGCGAGGCATGAGAAGCATGTTCCTTTGAGGGCCGACATGCGCGCGCGTACGCACGCACGCACGTAGGGTGCCCAAAAAGTTTGCACACAACCACCCGCCTCGCGGACGCGATCGCCGGCCGATAGGCTGCCCACACGATGGCGCCGGTCGAGCGATTCGTGCCCCGCTTCGCGGCGGAGCCTCCCCAGGAGGGGTTGCCGTACGGCCGCTGGGCGGAGCGCCTGCAGCGGGAGCTCCTGGCGGTGTCGCTGGACTTGACCGATGCGCCCGCGGACCTCGGCGAGCCGGGGGAGATCCTGTGGTACCCCGACCGCAGCTGGCACGGGCGCACGTACGTGCCGGCCACGACCACCACCTCCGGGGGATATGAGCTGTATGGATACGTGCGCTACGTGCCTGCGGGCGAGGAGGGGGGCGAGCCGAGCGACTTCACGGCGCAGATGGACTTCACCGACCAGACCGCCGACAGCAACCCGCAGTGGAGCCTGGACCTGTGCGACGAGGTGATCGGCGGCTGGCGCGGGCCGGGCGGCGACGTGGCGGCGATGACGCTCGTGTGGGGCCGCCCGCTGGTGGCGGGGGGGGCGATCGTCACGGCGGAGCTGGCCGACCTCGCGGTGGACCAATGCGAGTTGGCCGACAACCGCTTCACGCTGATCGCCCCCGACGACTACCGCCACGATCTGCTGGAGATCAAGCTGTGGAGCCACAAGGGTAAGCAGCTCGCGGGCGAGTCGCTGTACGAGGGCGATGATGAGGGGGAGGATTTGGAGGGGGGGCACGAGGGGGAGTGAGCATGCCGGGGTGGTATGCCCAACTGGCGCCTCGTGGGCACCCGGCGCGAGTTGTCTCCCACGCGTGAGGTCTCGATCGCGCGCGTGTTTCGCAACCGGGCCCGCCTGCGCCGGCGGGCCCTCGGCCTGTGTCGAGCCGGCAGACGCACTCCATGTAAAACCGGACCAGAATCAATTCGTGGGCTGGGGGTGTCGGGTACCCTGGCGACCGATGCGAGCGCTCCTGCAGAGAGTCACCCGCGCCGCGGTGAGCGTGGATGGCCGCGAGGTGGCGCGGATCGGCTCAGGGCTGCTGGTGCTGCTGGGGGTCGCCCACAACGACCAGCTGGCCACCGCCGAGCGGTTGGCGGCGAAGGTGCGCGCGCTGCGCATCTTCGCCGATGGGGAGGGTCGCATGAACGAGCCGCTCGGCGAGCGCGAGATCCTCTGTATCAGTCAGTTCACGCTGTACGGCGACGCGCGCAAAGGCAACCGCCCGAGCTTCACCGCCGCCGCTGCGCCGAACCACGCCGAGCCGCTGTATGAGTGCTTCTGTGACGCGGCCGGCGCGCAGCGGGGGGTATTCGGCGCGCACATGGTTGTGGAGCTGGTCAACGACGGGCCGGTGACGCTGCTGCTGGAGGGGTGATGGGCACCCGCGCGAGCCGCCGCGGCCGGCGCTGCTGAGGCACCGCGAGGCTTTTGAGGAGCTCCCAGAACGAATCGTCCTCGAACGCGTCGGCGAGGATCAACAGCGTGAGAAGGCCCGGCTCGCATTCGCCGCGCTCCATGATCCCGACCGCGTTGAACTGGGTCCTGGCCCGCCGGCATCAGCCGCTCACCCCGATTGAGCCGCTGGGCTGAACGCTCTACCATTGCCGTCATGCGCAGCACCCCCCTGCTCACCGAGGCCCAGCCGCTGGACGGGTATGCCGTCCATGTCCAGTTCGAGGACGGCACCACGGCCGACGTAGACCTCTCCTACCTGCTCGACTACGGGGGCGTGTTCGAGCCGCTGCGCAACCCGGCCTACTTCGCGCAGCTACGCGCGGACCCGGAGGCCGGCACGATCGTCTGGCCCAACGATGCCGACATCGCGCCTGAGACGCTGTACGCGCACGCGCGGCAGCGCGCCACGGCTGCAGCGTAGCCGGGGATGGAGCAAGGTCAGCGGCCGGCCGGTGACGCTGCTGCTGGAGTCTCCGTAGCGAGCTCGGCGTCCACGGCGGTGTCGCGGGCCTGGAAGAACTCCGCGCCCTCGATGCTGGTGTGCGGAACGATTCGCCCCAACCACGCGGGCATCCACCAGTTGATGCGTCCCATCAGCAGCATCAGCGCTGGCACCAGCAGGCAGCGCACGACTGTTGAGTCGAGGATCACGGCGACGGCCAGGCCGACGCCGAACTGCTTGACGGTGGGATCGCCGTTGAGCACGAAGCTGCCGAACACGAACACCATGATGAACGCCGCGGAGGTGATCACGCGCGCACTCGTGACGAGTCCGGAGACGACCGATTCGCGGTTGTCCTGGCCGGAGTTGACGTGCTCCTCGATCTGGCTGACGAGAAACACCTCGTAGTCCATCGACAACCCGAACAGCACGGCGAACATGAACAGTGGCACATAGGAGACGACCGGCACCGGCCCTTCGAGGCCGATCACGCCGCTCAACCACCCGTACTGGAAGATCGCTGTGAGCACGCCGTAGGCGGCGGCGATCGACAGCAGGTTCATGACCGCCGCCTGGGCGGGGATCACGACGGTGCGGAACGCGAGGATCAGCAGCACGAAGCTGAGCGCGATCACGACGAGGATCTGCAACGGCAGCTTTTCGGAGATGCGCGTCGCAAGATCGACGAACCCGGCGGTGCTGCCGCCGACGTCGGCGTGCATATTGGTGCCCTGCTCGGCTTTGGGGATCGTGCTGGAGCGCAGCCGTTGCACCAGGTCTTCGGTCGCTTTTTCGGCGGGCCCGGTGGTGGCGATCGCGTTGAAGTAGGCGGTCGTGCCCGTCGAGCTCACCTGGACCTGAGTGACCGTCGCGACCCCGGGCGTGGTGGCGACATCGTGTTGGAGGGTCTGCAGGCGGGGGTCTTCGGCGTTCTTGGCGGGCGACCCTAGCGACACCGCGACGATCAGCGGCCCGTTGACGCCCGGCCCGAAGCTCTCGGACAGCAGGTCATACGCTTTGCGCGCCGTGGTGGAGGTGGAGAGCGCGGCGGTGTCCTGCTGGCCGAGCTCGAGCGACAGCAGCGGGATCATCAGCGGGATCAGGATTGCCAGCGCCACGAGGCCGGCGATCATCGGGTGGCGGGCGATCGTGCCTGCCCACTTCGCCCACGCCCCTTGTTCGGTGGCGGCCTCGGGACGCAGGTCGCGGTGGGGCGGGCGTACGCGCAGCGCGTTGATCCGCGGGCCGGCGATCGCCAGCGCGGCCGGCAGCAGCGTGAGCGCTGCGAGCACTGCCACGACGACCGCGATGCCAGCCATCTCCCCCATCGTCGTCACCAGCGGGATGCCGGCCACCGCGAGCGACACGAGCGCGATCGTGACGGTGCCACCGGCGAAGAACACGGCGCCGCCCGAGGTGGCGGCGGCGCGCGCGATCGACTCGTCGTAGTCGAGGCCGCCCCCAAGACCGCGGAAGTGGCGCGTGACGATAAACAGCGCGTAGTCGATGCCCACGCCCAGCCCGATCATCGTCGCCAGCGTCGGTGCCACGCTGGGCACGGTCGTCACGTGGCCAAGGATGCGAATGATCGCAAGCGTTGTGAGCAGCGCGAGGATTGCGCCCAGGATCGGCAGCACCATCGCGGCGATCGTCCCGAACGCGAACGTCAGGATCACCATCGCCGCGATGATTCCGATCAGCTCGCTGATCTCGGTCGAGGGCTTGGAGACCTTCTGCCCCAGCTGACCGCCGGTCTGCACCTCCAGGCCCGCGGCCTTGGCGGGGTTGGCGGCGTCGATGATCGTCTGCGCTTCGCTCACCGACAGTTCGCCCGGGCTCTCGCTGAGCGTGACCGAGAGGTAGCCGGTGGCCTGGTCCTTACTCAGCGCCGAGGCGCCCTGCGGCGTCAGCGGGTTGACGACCGACGCCACGTGCGGCGCCTTCGCCACGTCGGAGGCGGCCTGGTCGACCGCACTCGCATAGCGTGATTCGGTGAGCTTGCCGTGCGCGGCGTGCAGCACGATCGGGCTGGAGCCGTTGGCCTGATCGGGAAACGACTTGGCGAGCGTGTCGGCCGCGCGCTGGCTGTCGGTGCCGGGCAGCGACAGGTCTTCGCTCGTGGTTTCGCCCAGGGAGTGCGAGATCGCGATCAGCGCCACCGCCGCCACCAGCCACACACCGCAGACGACGAAGCGGTGGCGGACGCAGAAGCGTCCGAGCCCATACAGCCTTCCCGTCATCTCCCACTCACCCGCTCTATTGCCCCCCTTCAGGTTGCGATCAGCGGAACCGCATCCTCGCGCGCCGGCGGTGGGCTGTCAAGTCCGGCGATCCCCCGCGCGGTGGCGTTCGCCCAGCCCGTGGTGGAGAGCAGTCCGAGCGCGAGCACTGCCACACCGCAGCCGGTGACGACCCACCACGCGGCGTGGCTGGAGGCGACGAAGCCGGGTCCCACCACTCCGAGCGCGGTCGCCGCGATCGCGCCCGCGACCGCCACCCCCAGGGTCTGCCCAACCTGACGCGAGGTGGAGGCTACGGCGGCCGCGACGCCGGCCTGCGCAGGGGGCATACCGAGCACCGCGGTGGTGGTGATCGGCGGGTTGACCATGCCGAAGCCGATCCCGAAAATGACGTATGCCGGCAGCAGCGAGTCGAGCGGGGTGTGGATGGTGAGGCCCGTCAGCAGTCCCCCGCCGAGCGCGATCCCGATCCCGCCGACGAGCAGCCCCGCGCGCGGTCCGCGCCAGCCGACCAGACGCCCGGAGAGGGGCGCGAAGATCAGCGTCATCGCCGCGATCGGCAGCGTGTAGAGGCCGGCCGTGAAGGGGGAGAGGTGGCGGACCTCCTGCAGGTAGAGGGTGTTGAGGAACAGGAAGCCACCGAGCGCCGCGAACGAGCAGACGGCGATCGCGCTCGCGCTGGAGAAGGGGACGCTGCGGAAGAAGCGCAGTTCCAGCAGCGGCTCGGTGCGCCGCGACTCATACGCGATCAGCCCCACCAGAGCCGCCGCCGCGAGCGCGAACAGGGCGACGCTCTGCGCGGACAGCCAGCCTGCCGAGGGTGCCTCGATGATCGCGTAGGTGAGCGACGCCAGCAGCACGATCACCAGCACCTGCCCGACCGGGTCGATGCGCCGCGGGCGGGGTGCGCGCGACTCCGGGACGAAGCGCATCGTCAGCACCAGCGCGGCGAGCCCGACGGGGATGTTGATCCAGAAGACCGAGCGCCACCCAGCCGACTGCACGAGCGCGCCGCCGACCACGGGCCCCAGCGCCAAGCTCAAGCCGACGGCAGCCCCCCACATCCCGATCGCCTGCGCCCGCTCGCGCGGGTCGGTGAAGACGTTGCGGATGATCGACATCGCCACCGGGTTGAGCATCGAGCCCCCCACCGCCTGCAGCATGCGAAACGCGATCAGCCACCCCAGCGTCGGCGCGGCGCTGCACAGCAGCGACCCCAGCGTGAACAGCACCAGCCCGGTCTCAAACACCCGCCGCCGCCCAAGGCGGTCGGCCATCGACCCGGACAGCATCAAAAGGCTGGCGAGCACCAGCGTGTAGGCGTCCACGGTCCACTGCAAGCCGGACACCTCCGTATGCAGTTCGCGCCCGATCGAGGGCAGCGCGACGTTTACGATCGTGTTGTCCAGCCCCACGATCAGCAGGCTCATGCAGCAGATCGCAAGGATCAGCCGCCGCCGCGCCCGGGACGGCTCGGGGGTGGCGTTCTCGACCGCGCGCGCGTCGCTCATGGCTGGCGGGTTTGCCCGTTCACGGGTCTAGCAATAGCAAGGTGAGCCGCGCCGACCAAGCCACAATGGGACGCACCTGCTTGGGGTCTATTCGAACCAAGATTTGCAGGGCTCGTTGAGCCGTCTGGCCGAGAAGCTGGCGGCTGTTCGGGCCAGCGGCGGGCCTCAGCGTCCGCCTCTCGAGCCGGCCGCGCCGCTCTCTTCACCCCCTTTTGGTGAGCTCGATCCGTCCAGCTGTTTCAGTCGCTCGACCGCGGCGCGGACGTGTGTGAGATATCGCTTGACCGCCGTTTGCACTGGTGGCTCCGCCGCGTGGTCGGGAAGCGCGCGCAGCAGGTTGAGCCGGCTCTGGGCCACCCACGCCGAGAGGTCGGGCTCGCTCAACCACCGCCCCTCCGTCCTCCAGGTGCGGCCGACCATGCGCGGCCAGTCCTCGATGCTGCTGGCGTATGGGTTGGGCGGACAGAGCCGGTTCTTCTCCGCATCGTTCTTCCGGTGAGCCTCGACGAAGCCGACGAGGGCTGCGTTGAAACACGGCGAGAGGTGGCGCACCGGCTGGAGCACGATCCTGCCGGGCTTGAAGATCGGCGTGGCGGGGGCGTCGCTCAGGCCGAGCGCTGTGCAGTCCACGTGCAGGACGTCGGCACCGGTAGTGATCTCCCCGCGCTCGAGCACGATCCGGTCGGCCTCGATCCGCCGCACCCGGCCGAGCCTGACGACGTCCGCGATCTGCCGCAGAGCCGCCAGCTCACGGGCGCTGAGCATCGTGCCGCGGTACATCCTCGCCGGCCATGCCGGATCGATGCGCACCAGTCGCCCCGACGCCTCGAGCCGCTCGAAGAGATCCTCGATGTTCGCCGCCTGGGCACCGGCCTCGGCATCCAGAGCGTTCCCCTCCATGATCGCGCCAACCTGCTCCAGCGGCTGAAAGTGGCAACGGTCGTAAAACCACGCGTCGCGAGGCCGGATCCAACGAATACGATCCGGCTGTACGTCGCTGTCCAGAAGCCACATGCACGCGTCCACAGCCGTCTTGCCGGACCCGAGAACCGCATAGGAGCAGCCCGATCGCGCCACCGCCGGCAAGTCGTTGATGGGAACGAGCCGAACGCCCGGCGCCACCTGAAACGGGACGGCGTGGGTCGCCGGGATCGACCCCTCAAGGTATCGAGCATCGACAACCCTGCAACGGACAGCGACATCGTGAAGCTCTCCGGTGCTCAGGTCTCTGACCTGCTCACCGTCACTGCCGGCACCCAGGTGCTCGTGGCGGGTGAGCACGCGGCACCGGCCACTCTCCGTGAGCCGCCTAGCCGCCTCGGCGAAGTACTCGAAGACCTCCTCGCCGGTCGCCCGCTCGTAGTACCCGGTGTTCTCGCCGACCTCGTCGATGCGATCCTCGCCGAGCGCCAGCGAGCTCACGCCGTAGTACGCGGAGGGGGTGTGCAGACGCACGAAGGGATACGCATCCACCCAATGACCCCCCGGGGCCTGCCGACGGTCGATCACCGTCACCTCGACGTCGGCCTCGGTCACCAGGGCGTCGGCGAAGGCAAGGCCGCTCGCGCCCGCCCCAACAACCAGATAATCAGTATTGATGAGCATGTCCGAGTGTCCCTGACTACGCGACCACGAGGGTGTTAGCGTGACGGTGTGTTCGAAGCGTTCGAGCTGGGCGACGAGGCGGGGGGCGTGCCGATGGGGTTCGTGGCCGCGACGATCCAGACGGACCCGCGGCCGACTATGGAGCCGTCGGGCTTCTGCCAGGCGGCGTAGTGGTACCTCAGGGCCTCGGCGATCTCGTCCCGACGGCTCTCACCGTACTCGCCGTTCAGACGGATCAGCTCGGCGCCGGGCCCGATCGCGAGCAGAGACTCGATCGCCTCGTCCATGTCCGCACCCATGAAGTAGTCGAAGTCGCGCTGATGCAACTCGATCTCCTCGAACCCGGCGGCCTCGAGAATCCCGCGCGTGGTCTCAGGGTTACCGAGCGAGAACGGCCCAGGCCCGCAGGTGTCGGCCTCGTACTCGTCAGGGCGCGAGAGGAACCGCCCAACGACCTGCTCGGTCTCCGCCCAAAGTGGGCTCTCGGCCTTGCGGCGCCAGCAGACCTTGGCAAGTCTGCCGCCGGGCTTGAGTGCGCCGCGGATCGCGCGCATAGCCGGAACGGGCGCGGCGAAGAACTGCGTCCCCATGCGCGAGAAGGCGTAGTCGTAGATGGGATCCCACTCAGCCGTCTGCGCATCGGCGGTCTCGAACGCGACGTTCTCGACTCCCGCCTCTAAGGCCTCGCGACGCGCGTCCTCTGTGAACCGCGGTGAGGAATCAATGCCGAGCGCGAAGCCTCCCCGTCCGACGAGCTCAGCCAGCTGCTGAGTCGTCTCGCCGAAGCCGCACCCGATGTCGATGCAGCACCCACGCTCGGGGGGCGGAAAGAGCCCGAAGACCTCCTCGGTGACCTCTGCCAGCGCGCCCACGAACACCTTGCGGTTCGACTTCCACCGCTCATACAGGACCGTGTCCCACGCACGGACCGCTTCCTCGTTGGCCGCCGCCACCGCACCTGCGCGCTGCCGTTGCGTCATCGTCCGATCCTACTTCAACGCGGGCCTGGACCCGTCACCAGCCGAGGCCGCCGAGCCGATCCTGACGGCGTAGGCCTCGAGTACCCAGCCCGGCCGCCGTTCAGGAGCCTGATCTAACACTGCCGTATTGAACGGATGATCTGGACGATTGCTGTAGTAAGGGTCCCTGCTCCCGCGGTTGCGGGCACCGAGAAGCCGAGGACGAGGTGGGCAAGGGCCACCAGGAGGCAGATCGGGATGCCGATCACAAGGATGCCGATACCTCCCGGGAGATAGCGCCGGATGCCATCTGCAATGGCTTCGATAGAGGCTTTCGAATCTCGATCGGGGCGATGCTCACGAGCCAGATGGCCTCAAAAGCCTTGGACACATCCTTGACGACGACGCGGCTGCCATCGCTGAGCAAAACGTCGGTAGCTACCGTCTGGCGGCGAGTACACGCGGAACTCGAGCAGTCCTGCTCAACACGCAGAAGTGTCTCCGGATCTGTGCCGATCTATCGCTTCTTGATCCGCCCCCCGCTGTCACACCGCTCCTGCCCGGGGCCCGCTGGGCGGCGGGCACCTTCGCTGCCCTTTGCTCCCTCGACGCCGTCGATCCGGTAGAGGAGGCGAACGCCACTATGGCGACCTTGTACGCGACGCCATAATGGCTACGATGAATGCCGTGGCAGGCAAGATCGACAGGAAGCGCCCTTCTCGTGTCAGCTCGGCGACGGCCGGTGGCGCGCGCAACGGCCGGGGTACAGACTCCGCCAGAGAGTCGCTGCGTGCGCGCATACATCCTCCCCGTATCGCAGATGTGGATGAGCGGATCGCGAACGTCGAGCGTGCGACGAGGCGCATCAAGACCGATGTGCAGGTGGACTTCGTCCGCGCTCGTCGCGGTCGGCGGTAGCCGGTGGCCCGAAGGGGCCGTCCCCCCGTCGCTCGGGGCGTTCTTTCTTTCCAAGCTCCCGATTGGTCGCCGCCCGAGGCGCTGTTGCTCGACACCAGCGTGGTCGTCGAGGCGTTGCTGCCCTCGGAGCCTGGGCATGTGGCGTGCGTGGCGTTCTTGCGACGCCTCGCCGCGAGCGGGTGCCTGGTGGTCTTCAACCGCCTACTCCAAGTCGAGCTGCACGAGACGCTGTTCAACGTGGCGCTGAAGGAGCGCCACGGCAAGCGCTGGGCGAGCGCGCGCTACGACGGACGTATTCGCCGCCGAGCTGGGCGACTGCTGGAGGCCGGCTCGGGCGCATGGGCTGAGCTGCTGGACTCGCTGTCGTGGTCGTCCATCGATCTGAGCGAGGTCGTGGAGGACGTTCCCGAGCTGATGCGCAGCTACGGCTTTCGCTCCTACGATGCCGTGCACGCCGCCAGCCTGGGGGCAGCTGGGCTCAGCGATATGGCCACGCTCGATCACGGCTTCGCCGCGTTGCCACAAGCACGTTTGACGCTGCACACCACGGATGCTCGCGCCGTCACGATGCGTCGTCGTCGAGCACGGCTGACCGGCAAATAGGCGGAATGCCCCCGTCAGGAGTCGAACCTGAATCCACCGCTTAGGAGGCGGTTGTCTTATCCATTGGACTACGAGGGCATAAAAACACCCCACCACCGGGGCGGGAGGCTCTTCGAAGGCTACCGCGACGGATGCAGGGCGGCGAGGCGGTCGAGGTCCTCGCCGGTGAGGCGGTGGGTGATCCACTCGGGCATCGTTTGGGCCCGCAGGCCACCGTAGAAGCGCAGCGCCGGTTCGTTCCAGTCGAGCGCGGCCCATTCCAGGCGCCCGCCGCCGCGCTCGCGCAGGCGCGCCGCTACCGCGGCGAGCAGCGCTCTGCCGACGCCCTCGCGGCGGTGGGCGGGGCGTACGAAGAGATCCTCCAGCCACATGCCACTGCTGGCGAGGAAGCTCGAGAAGGTGGGGAAGTAGAGCGCGTAGCCGATCACCGCGTGCGGGTCTTGGAGCTCGGCGATCAGCGCCTCCGCCGCCGGCCGGGGGCCGAACAGAGCTTCGCTCAGCTGTTTCTCGGTCGCCTGCAGCTCGTGCAAAAGGTCCTCGTACTCCGCCAGCTCGACGAACATCTCGAGCAGTTCGGGCACGTCGCTGTCGCGCGCATCCCTGATGACCAGCGGCCGGGAACGAGCCGGTGGGTCAGATCGCTTGGAACCGCCGCGCTCAGCCATCACCGATCGGGCCGCTGCGGGTAGATCTCGTCGATCGTGGTGAGCGCCTCGTACTGGCCCTGCCCCTCGCCGAGCGCCGCCTGGATCGCCTGCGCTCCGCCGGCGAGGCGATCTAGCACGCTGACCACGCCCACCACCGTCAGGCCCTCGCCGCGCACGCGCTCCAGCGCCTCGATCGTGGAGCCTCCGGTCGTGACCACGTCCTCGACGATCACGCAGCGCTCGCCCGGCGTGAGCTCCGGGCCCTCGATCCAGCGCTGCAAGCCATGCTCCTTGCGCTCTTTGCGCACGATGAACGCCTTCGGGATGCCCGCCGCGAGCCCCGCGCAAGCCACTGGGATCGCGCTCACGGGAACGCCGCCGACCGCGCCGGCACCCCACGCGCGGGCTCGATCGGCTATCAGCGCACCGATCGCGGTGAACGTGTCGGGCAGCAGGATCGCGCGCTTGGCGTCGACGTAGTACTGCGCTTTGCGTCCGCTGGTGAGCGTCACCTCGCCGATCACGAGTGCATGGGCACGCAGATCCGCCTGCAGTCGCGCGCGAGCGGCTTGCAGATTGATCGTAGGTTCGGCCACCATGTCCACCAGGGGATCTAATCTAGCTCGATGCTCTCCCGCCCCGCCCGTTCGTGTTCGTAGCGCTTGTAGCGCTGCTGCGGATCGGCTCGCGGATTGCCTGCCTGATCGTGATCGTCTCCTTCGGGCTGTTCGTGATCGACCAGGCCAGCAGCGCCTCCACCCACCAGCAGGAAGCGGTGAACGGGACGAATGGAGGACCGACGTCCACGCCGCCGGCCAGGCACCCGGCGAAAGAGGACGAAGCGCACAAAGTGATCGATGAAGTCGCTGGCAAGCTCACCTCGCCCTTCTCGGGCATCACGGCGGGCTCCACCAGCCAATGGGTGATTCGCGGGGTGGGCACCGTGATGGCGCTGCTCGTCTACGGCGTTGGGCTTGGCTTTCTGGCGCGCTTCCTGCGTCTCAGGGTGTAGGTCCCGCCGTAATGGCAGACAATCCCGGTCTGTCGTGTGGCAGACGGTGCCAGTCAAACGGTCTGTCAGTAGTACACGTCCACCGGGGTGCCGAGCCGCACCCACGCGTAGATCGCCGGTGCGTCCGGGATCGGCACGCGCAGGCAGCCGTGGCTCGCCGCGAACGTGGG
>CAYNGQ010000116.1:0-1752 GCA_964396735.1 uncultured Solirubrobacteraceae bacterium
CGCTCCCCTTTCAACAACCGCGAATACACGATCGAGAACGCCGCCCCGACGACACCCTCCGCGGTCAGCGGCGTGCACCGCGCCGCCCGCTCACTCTCCGACCGGCCCCCATCGACCACGCCCGCCAGCTGCGCCAACACCCCTTCCCGGCGCTCCAAGACCCGCGAGCCACCACGCAGCGCCTGCACCACACAGACCCGCGCCAGCGCCGGCTCACGATCGAAGAACGACAGGATCGCCCACAACCCCCCACGCACCCGCTCACGCCAAGCCAAACCCTCCAAGCCCACGCCGGCGAGCTCCCCGGCGATCAACCCAAGGACATCCTCCAACGCCGCGGCAAGACACTCTTCGCGATCGGAGAACAGCTCATAGAACGTGCGCCGCGAAGCCCGCGCCCGCGAGGTGATATCGGCTACCGAGGTATCCGGGTAACCCAGCTCCTCAACCGCGCGAACAGCAGCCGCCAACAACCGCGCCCGCTGAATCTCCGCAAATCGCGCATGCGACACCCGCGCCCCGGAACCACGACCACCATGCCCGACCCCCACAGAGACACCCGCAACCCGAGCGCCACGACGAGCCGTCGCACGCGCGGGCATCAGACCGCCCCCCAAGCCGCAAGGACCCCACCCCCGAGAAGGGGAACAGCCCGGCCGCTCAGGACCCGGCGATCAGCGCACTGCGCCCGGGAGACCCAAGCCGAAGAGAGAGAGAGAGAGAGAGAGATGCGACAGCGCCAAGCTGGCGCATCTAGCATCAACCTTTCCAGGCGATGCGGCGACAACCGTCATGTGTCTCCCTCTTGAAACCACGCTAAACAATCTCCCTCATAACGCTTCGACCCGGCCCCACTCCCAAACAAGCCCTGCTAGCGCTTTGAAGTCAACCGCAAGGACGGCTGACCCAAACCAGATCCTATGTTTGCCCCCGGCAACCCCAAGGGGGGTGGCCACGAACGACCAGACCGTACCACGGCCGCCACCAGCTGTCAACCCCCCCTTACGTCGGCAGGGCGATTCACACCTGGCCGCGAGCCAACCCCAGCGCCCGATGCCACCCCGCGAGCAGACACTTCCGCTCGCCCTCTGACATCCGCGGTTCGTACCGCGCGCGCACGCGCCAGCCGTCGCGCACGTCGGTGAGCGTCCATAGCCCGGCGCCGACGCCGGCCAACAGCGCGGCCCCTAACGCGGTCGTCTCCGACACCTCGGGCACGAGCACGGGCACGCCGAGGATGTCGGCCTGGAACTGCATCAGCCAGCGGTTGGCGGTGGCGCCGCCGTCGGCGCGCAGCTCGCGCAACGGCTCGATGCCGGTGCCGGCCTCCATCGCGCGCACGGCGTCGACGGTCTGGTAGCCGATCGCCTCGAGCGCGGCGCGCGCGAGGTGGGCCCGCGTGGAGCCGCGCGTGAGGCCGACGACGGTTCCCCGCGCGTGCGGGTCCCAGTGGGGCGAGCCGAGCCCGGTGAGAGCGGGCACGAAGTAGACCTGCTCGTTGGACTCAAGCGACGCGGCGAGCGCCTCGGACTCGGAGGCGTCGGCGATGATCCCGAGGCCGTCGCGCAGCCACTGCACGGCCGCGCCGGTGACGAAGATCGAGGCCTCCAGCGCGTAGGTGAGCGAGGGGGCGCGCGAGGCGCCGGGCGGGGGGTCCCCCCGCGGGGCCGAGGGGACACCACCGTCGCCGACCCCCCACGCGACCGTGCTCAGCAGCCCGGGCGCGGGCGGGGGCGCGCGAAAACCGGCGTT
>CAYNGQ010000117.1:0-2573 GCA_964396735.1 uncultured Solirubrobacteraceae bacterium
TCGGCGTGATCGGCTCGCTGCTGGCAGGCCTCGGCATCACCGGCGCGGCGCGCACCGCGTTCGACGAAGTGTGGCATGTGCCCCGCAAGCAGCGCCCCAACTTCCTTGCGTGGCGGCTGCGCGGGCTGGGCCTGCTGATCGTGCTCGGCACGCTCACGATCGTCTCGACCGTCGTCGCCGGCTACGTCACGGCCGCCGCCCCCAGCGCGCTGACGGCGCTCGCCGGCGTGGCGCTCGCCTTGGCGGCCAATCTGTTGCTTTTCTTCTGCGCCTTCCGACTGCTCACCACGAGCGACGTGCCCACCCGCGACCTGCTCCCCGGCGTGCTCGTCGCGGCGCTGCTGTGGCAGATCCTGCAGCACCTCGGCGGCTACTACGTCGAGCACGTGGTGCGCCACGCCAAGGAGACCTCCGGCCTGTTTGCGTTCGTGTTGGGGCTGCTCTCGTGGCTGTACCTGGGCAGCCAGGTGACGCTGTTCGCGATGGAGATCAACGTCGTGCGCGCGCAGCGGCTGTGGCCGCGCAGCTTCTTCTCGGCGCCGCTGCTGGACGCCGACCGGCGCGCGCTCACCTCGCTGGCGGAGGTCGAGGAGCGCGTCGAGGAGGAGAGCGTCGAGGTCAGCTTCGAGGACGACGGGTAGCGTCCGTCGGAAGCGTTTTGGGGTTGGGATGGGCGGCCCCCCTTCGGGGCCGCTGGGCGGGGTCGCGCAACTCGATCCCGTGTCTCACCGCGTGTTCCGAGCAGCCGATACGCACATGATCGAGATGGGCCCGCGCCGAGGCAGACTTTGTGCCGAGGCAGACACTTCTTTGTGGTACCCACACACCACACCCCAGCCCTGGCCGGGGCGAATACTTCTTTTAGGACCTATAACCAAATGAGACTGAGTCTCGTTCTCGTTTGGTTGGGGCCCTTGAAAGGAGAAACACGCCGGCCGGCAGGGGGCAAGCATCTCTTTTGGGGCCTACCAAATGAGACTGAGTCTCGTTCTCGTTGGGTTAGGGCTTTTGAAAGGAGAACATGCCGGGCCAGCGGGGGGATAAGCATCTCTTTTTGGGCCCCTACCAAATGAGATTGAGTCTTGTTCCCGTTTGGGTTATAGGCCAAAAAGAGAACATCAACCAACGGCCGGCGGGTCCCCCTTGCGGACCCCGCGGACCTTTGTTATAGTAGCTATCAATTCGTAAGCTCATATGGAGCGTATACCGATGCCTACAAGCTCAGATAACGGAAAGTCCACCCCCACCCCCAGCGTGGATGCCGCCTCCCAGACGGAGCCGCGCAAGCTGCTGCGGCTGATCCCGCTCGACGACACCGTCGTGTTCCCCAACATGGGGATCACGCTCACCGTGGACGTCGGCGACGACGAGCGCGTCGTGCTCGTCCCCCGCCACGACAACGAGTTCCTCGAGGTCGGCACCGTCGCCGAGGTCGAGGACCACATCCGCCTGCCCGGCGGCGGGCGCGCCGTGGCGCTCTCCGGCCAGCACCGTGCGCAGATCGGCGCCGCCCAGACCGGGCCGGACGGGGACCTGCGCGTGGAGGTGCAGGAGGCCCCCGACGGTGTGCCCACCGATGGGCGCACCCGCAATCTCGAGCGCGAGTATCGTGCGATCGTCGAGGAGATCCTCGAGCTGCGCGGCGACGACGGGCGGATCGCGGCGTTCCTGCGCGCGATCGTCGAGCCCGGCCCGCTGGCCGACTCCGCCGGCTACTCCCCCAACCTCTCCTACGCGCAGAAGGTCGAGCTGCTGCGCACGCTCGACGTCGCCGACCGCCTGGAGCTGGCTGTAAAGCTGCAGCGTGAGAGCCTCGCCGAGCTGCAGGTGCGCAAGCGCATCCGCGAGGACGTGCAGGATGGCGCCGAGAAGCAGCAGCGCGACTACTTCCTGCGCAAGCAGATGGAGTCGATCCGCAAGGAGCTGGGCGAGGACGAGGGCTCGATCGTCGACGAGTACCGCACCAAGATCGAGGCCGCAGAGATGCCCGAGGAAGTCGAGAAGCAAGCCCTGAAGGAGCTCGGTCGTTTGGAGCGGATGGGCGAGCAGACCGGCGAGTCGAGCATGATCCGCACCTACCTCGACTGGCTGATCGCGCTGCCGTGGGCGAAGCGCTCGGAGGAGCATCTCGACCCGACCGCAGCACGCGCGGTGCTGGACGCCGACCACGCAGGTCTTGAGGACGTCAAGGACCGCATCGTCGAGTACCTGGCAGTGCGCAAGCTACGCCAGGACCGCGGCATCGAGGCCGACCCGAAGTCCGGGGCGATCCTCACGCTGATCGGCCCCCCCGGCACCGGCAAGACCTCGATCGGCGAGTCGATCGCCCGTGCGCTCGGCCGCGAGTTCGTACGCATGTCGCTCGGCGGCGTGCGCGACGAGGCCGAGATCCGCGGGCACCGGCGCACCTACATCGGCGCCCTTCCGGGACGCCTCGTGCGGGCGCTGCGCGACGCGAAGACGATGAACCCGGTGATCCTGCTCGACGAGGTCGACAAGGTCGGCGCCGACTGGCGCGGAGACCCCTCCGCGGCGCTGCTCGAGGTCCTGGACCCCGCGCAGAACCACTCGTT
>CAYNGQ010000118.1:0-3252 GCA_964396735.1 uncultured Solirubrobacteraceae bacterium
TGGACATCGCCTCGGAGTACCGCTATCGCAACCCCGTCGTGGGGCCCGGGGACCTCGTGATCGGCATCTCCCAGTCCGGCGAGACGGCGGACACGCTCGCCGCGATGCGCCTTGCGCGGGAGCGCGGCGCGACGGTGCTTGCGATCACCAATGTGATGGGCTCGCAAGCCACGCGCGACGCCGACGGCGTGCTCTTCACCCGCGCGGGCTTGGAGATTGGGGTGGCTGCCACCAAGACCTTCATCTGCCAGGTGGCCGTCCTCTACCTGCTCGGCCTGCGCCTCGCCGAGTTGCGCGGCACGTTGGCGCCCGCGCGGATCGCCGAGCTGGTCGGCGAGGTCAAGCGGCTTCCGCACTGCATCGCCGAGATCACCGGCTCCGATGGTGGATTGGAAGCCCCGCCCGCCCCCGGCCAGTCCGCCCCCGGCTCGCCCACACCCGTGGTCACGGAGGTCAGGCGCATCGCCGATCAGCACTGGCAGGGGGAGTTTTTCCTCTACATCGGCCGCCACGTCGGCCTGCCGGTCGCGTTGGAGGGCGCGCTGAAGCTCAAGGAGATCTCCTACATCGCCACCGACGCCTACGCCGCCGGAGAGATGAAGCACGGCCCGATCGCCCTGCTCGACGAGTCCACCCCGGTGGTGTGCGTCGCCACCGACTCCCCCGTGCTGGAGAAGGTCGCCTCCAACATCCAGGAGGTCCGCGCCCGTGGCGCCCACGTGATCGCCGTGGTCAGCGAGGGCAACGCGCAGATCGTCGAGCACGCCGACGCCGCGATCCCGATTCCCGCGATCGACTGGATGCTGCAGCCGATCCTCGCCGTCATCCCGCTGCAGCTGCTCGCCTACGAGATCGCCCGCCGCCGTGGCTTGAACGTCGACCAGCCGCGCAATCTCGCCAAGACCGTCACCGTCGAGTAGCGCTCGACGAGTCGCGCCCGCCGGCGCATTAGGATCGCCTCATGGGAACCGTCCCCGAGTGGTGTGCACCGCTGCCTGACGCCGAGGCGATGCGGGCGGTCGACCGCTGGGCGATCGACGAGATGGGGGTGCCCTCGCTCGAGCTGATGGAGCGCGCCGGCATTGGCGTGGCCCGCGCCGTCGAGCAGCTCGCGCCCGACGGGCCCGTGACGGTGCTCTGCGGCAAGGGCAACAACGGTGGCGACGGTCTGGTGGCAGCGCGCCTGCTGCGCGACGCCGGCCGCGAGGTTGACATCCTCACCGCCGGGCCGCCGGAGCAGCTGAAGGGAGACGCGCGCGAGAACCTCCTGCGCCTGCCCGGCGCTCCACCGGTGCAGATGGACTTCTCGAGTGCCGGCTCCTCCGCGAGCGTGGGCGCTCATGCAAGCGCCGGCTCCTCCGTGAGCATGGGCGATGCTGGAGCGGGGGCGTCTTCCGCATCCGAGGGGCCCTCCGTCGCCGGAGGCGGGGGACTCCTGCGCAGATCGGCAGTGGTAATCGACGCGCTGCTCGGCACCGGCTTCGCCGGCGAGCCCCGGGGAGCGATCGCGGAGGCGATCGACGCCGCCAACGCCTGCGACGCGCCTGTCGTCAGCGTGGACGTGCCCAGCGGGGTGGATGCCTCCACGGGGGTGGTGTGCGCGCGTGCCGTGCGCGCCGCGATCACCGTCACCTTCCACGCCGCCAAGCCCGGTCTCTGGATCCACCCCGGCAAGGCCCACGCCGGCGAGGTGCGCACGCTCGACATCGGCATTCCCCGCGGCGCGCCCGCCGCCGCCGATATCGGCCTGATCGGGAGCGCCGTGCTGAACCTGCTCCCGCACCGCGCTCCCTCATCGACGAAGTTCTCGAGCGGCCACGTGCTCGTCGCCGGCGGCTCGCGCGGCCTCACCGGCGCACCGCGCATGGCTGCCCACGCCGCGATGCGCAGCGGGGCCGGCTACGTCACCGCCTGCGTGCCGGCCTCGGTGCAGACGATCCTCGCCACCGGTGGGCTCCCCGAGTTGATGACCCGAGGCCTGCCCGACGAGGATGGCTCGCTCACCGGCGCGGGCGTCAATGGCGTGCTGGAGGCTGCACAGCGCGGCGGGGCGCTCGCGCTCGGCCCCGGCCTCGGGCGCGGGCCCGGTGCATTCGCGTTTGCGCTCGAGCTCGCCCGCCGCGCGCCGGTTCCCACCGTGATTGATGCCGATGGCCTCAACGCCCACGCTGGACGCCTCAGCGATCTGGCCGCCCGTGAGGCCCCTACGGTGCTCACTCCGCACGCTGGCGAGCTGGGGCGGTTGCTGGAGCTCTCGAGCGAGGAGATCGAGCGCGAGCGCCTGCGCCACGTGCGCGCCGCCGCCGAGCTCGCTCAGGCCGTGGTGGTGCTCAAGGGCGACGACACCCTGGTTGTTGACCCCGCTGGCTCCGGTGTCGTGGCGGTCAGCATGGGAGGCAGCCCTGCGCTTGCGACCGCCGGCACGGGGGACGTGCTCACGGGAGTGATCGCCGCGCTCCTCGCCCAGGGCCTCCCGGCGTTCGCGGCGGCCGCCGCCGGCGTCCAGCTGCACGCTGCCGCCGGGCGTGCCGCGGCCCTGACGGTGGGCAGCGCCGACAGCGTGATCGCCTCGGACGTGATCGCCGCTCTGCCCTCCGCGCGGGCTGGGGTGGGGCGGCCGTGAGCGTCGATCTCGTGATCGACACGGGTGTGATCGCCACGCTGCCTTTGGCGCCTGCCGAGGTGGGACGGTCGTGAGCGTCGATCGCGCCGTGGCGCGCGTCAATCTCGATGCGATCGCGCGCAACTGCGAGCGGCTGCGCGCGGAGCTGCGCGAGGGCGTGCAGCTGTGCGCGGTGGTCAAGGCCGACGGCTACGGCCACGGGCTGCTCGAAAGCGCGGGCGCGGCGCTCGCCGGGGGCGCCACTTGGCTAGCCGTGGCGAGTGTCCCCGAGGCGCGCGAGCTGGTGGGCGACCGATCGGAGATCGGCCGAAGCCGGGGGACACTCGCCTTCGGCGAGCATCCCCGTTTCGGCCAGCAGGCCCGTCTGCTCGTGCTCGGCCCCCTGCGCGAGATGGAGGTCGAGGAGGCGGTGCATCTGAACATGGAGATCGTCATCTGGGGTGAGGGTCTGCTTGCCGAGGCCGCCCTGCTTGCGCAGGAGATGGGCAAGGCCGCGCGCGTGCACGTGAAGCTCGACACCGGAATGGGCCGCTTTGGCGTGCGCGACCCCGAGCGCGCCTCCCAGCTGGTGGCCGCCGCGGCGGCCAACCCCCACGTGGAGCTGGTGGGCGTCATGACCCACTTCGCCA
>CAYNGQ010000119.1:0-2046 GCA_964396735.1 uncultured Solirubrobacteraceae bacterium
GCACTGGGAGGAGGCGGGTGTGCGTTGCGATCTGTGTCGCGCTTTCAAGTATCCACTTCTTGATCAAGCCCACTTAAAACGTTTGCCGTCACTAAGAAGATTCTTGTCGATGGGTGACTTTGGTCACAAGGCAGCCGGCTGGCGCGAGGCGGCGCGCCCGTGTGAATGGCATCCCCGGGCGATGTTTCAGTTTGCGGGCCCAACCACCGACTGGACCTGTGGAGCAGCGACCAGATGGCGGCCGTGAGAGGTCCAGTTGCTGGTTGGTCGCCCAATGCTTTATATGGCGTCTCGCCGGGCCTGCGGGTCCCGACCAAGCCGAGGCACTACCTATCTCCTTGCTCAATAGCTGTGGAACCCGCGCCCGCTCTTGCGGCCGAGGGCGCCTTCGCCGATCAGCTGCTCCACGCGCGGGGGCACCTGCTCTCCGAGCGTCTCCCCGATCGCCCGCGACACGTCGAGGCCCACCAGGTCGAGCAGCGCCAGCGGGCCCATCGGATGGCCGGCCCCGAGCTTCATGCAGGTATCGATGTCCTCGGCGGGCATCCCGGTCTCTTCCAGCAGCCGCACCGCGCTGAACAGGTAGGGGAACAGCAGCCGGTTGACGACGAATCCCGGCACGTCGGGCACCACCACGGGCGTCTTCTCGAAGGTCTCGCACAGCGCCAGCGTGCGCTCGCGGGTCTGCTCGCTCGCTGCCTGCGGGAAGACCAGCTCGACCAGCTGCATCCGCGTGACGGGGTTGAACACATGCAGGCCCACGAAGCGCTCGGGAATGCCGCTCGCCTGCGCGAGCCGCTCGATCGACAGCGAGGAGGTGGTGCTCGCCAGCACCGCGTCCGCGCCCAGCACCGCGAGCAGTTCCGCATGCACCGCCTCCTTCACCGCGTACTCCTCCACCACCGCCTCCACCACGAAGGTCGCCTCGCTCAGCTCCCGCGGCTCGGTGACGACCTGCACGTGCTCGGGGTCGATCTCCACTGCCAGGCGCGTCAGGGTCTGATCCACCCTGGTTTGAGCCCGCTCGGCGGAGCTCTGCGAGCGCGCCAGCAGCAGCACCGGTCCGTGGTGGGCGGCGGTCGCTGCCAGGCCGCACGCGATTGCCCCCGAACCCACGATCGCGAGACGCTCGTTCATGCGTCCCTCCACGCTGTTACCGGCCCGTGCGCGATGGCGCCCGAGCCCACGATTACCAGATGGTCATTCATGCGCGCTTCTCCACGGTAGCTCTGCTCCTTCTGTAGCGAGACGTTCGGGACGGCAATGAGAGACGGATGCGGCTGCTTCGGGACGACGATGCGAGACGGATGCGATCCCCGGGTCAGGGGAAGTCGAAAGAACTGGTTGACTGACCAGTCAATCTAGGGGTGTCACGCGGTAGAGTATGTGTTGGAGGCGCTGCGCGGCACGTGCCGATCAACCACTGCACACGGAGGATGTCCAAATGAGAAAGCCAGAGGGCCGTGAGGTCGTGATCGTCGAGGCGGTGCGCACCCCGATCGGGCGCGGACACAAGGAGAAGGGCTACTACAAGGACACCCACCCCAATGCGCTGCTCGGCAAGTGCTACTCCGAGGTGATCGCCCGCGCCGGGATCGACGCCGCCGAGGTCGAAGACGTGGTGGCCGGCTGCGTGCAGCAGTTTGGCGAGCAGGCCTTCAACATCGCCCGCAACGCCTGGCTGCAGGAGGGTCTGCCGATCGAGACCCCCGCCACCACGGTCGATCGCCAGTGCGGCTCCGCCCAGCAGGCCGTCAACTTCTCCGCCGCGCTGATCGCCGCGGGCGTGCACGACACGATGATCGGTGGCGGCGTCGAGCACATGGGCCATCTGCCGTTCGCGGCCGGGATGCAGACCCAGCAGGAGTTCGGCTTCGCCTTCACACCCGAGCTGATGGCCAAGCACAACATCGTCGGCCAGGGCCTCGGCGCGGAGATGATCGCCGACCAGTGGGAGATCCCCCGCTCCGAGCTCGACGAGCTGGCGGTGCGCTCGCACAGGCTGGCCCACCAGGCGACCGAGGAGGGCCGCTTCGAGCGCGAGAT
>CAYNGQ010000120.1:0-1633 GCA_964396735.1 uncultured Solirubrobacteraceae bacterium
TATATCGACCGGGAAAAGTTCATGATCAACCCGACGAACTGCGACCCGCTCGGGGTCACGGACACGATCACGGGCGCCGGTGCGAACTACGCGATCCCCGCCGACCAGGTGCCGGTGACGGTCTCCAGCCCGTTCCAGACGGCCGATTGTTCGAGTCTTGGGTTCAAGCCGGTGTTCAAGGCCTCGACCTCGGCGCACACCTCCAGGATCGACGGTGCGAGCCTGCACGTGACGCTAGCGTTGCCGCAGGAAGGCGGCCCGGGGAAGGAGGCGAACGTCGCCAGGGTCAAGGTCTCCCTACCCAAACAGCTCCCCTCGCCGTTGAAAACGCTGCAGAAGGCGTGCACAGAAAAAGTGTTCGCGGAAAACCCCAGCAACTGTCCGGTCTCCTCACAGGTCGGGACGGTCAAGGTCAACACGCCGATCCTCGCGAACCCCCTGACGGGCCCCGCTTACTTCGTCTCCCACGGCGGCGCGAAGTACCCCGAACTGATCATGGTCCTGTCGGGGGAAAACGGGATCCAGGTCGATGTGCACGGCGAAACGTTCATCAGCAAACAGGGGATCACGAGCGCGACGTTCAGCACCGTCCCCGACGTCCCCTTCTCCCAGTTCGAACTGACGTTCCCGGAGCGGGAATACCCGGCGCTGACCGCGAACGGGAACCTCTGCAAGGGCAGCTTGATCATGCCGACGGAAATGGTCGGGCAGAACGGGATGGTGCTCGATCAGAGCACGAAGATCTCGGTCACCGGCTGCCCGAAGGTCAAGAAGGCCTCGCACAAGAAGCGCAAGCGCGGGAAGAAGAAGGGCGGGAAGCACGGCGCGCACGGCAAGCAGAAGCGATAGACAGGGACGCGCGGTCGCTGGGCACGGAGGCCCGGCGCTCCACGCGCTTGGTTGAGAGGGGCTCGCGATCGCCGCGGCTGGCGAGGTCGGCTCGGTCGTGCTTGATGGCGTGAGCGTCGTGTCCGCCCTTGCGCAGCTCGCGGGCGACTCGCGGGGAGATCATCTCGTCGAGCAGCAGCCTCACGCGAGCGCCTGCTGGCGGCGCTGCCAGCGTTCGCGCTCGCGCTGTGCGATTGCGCGGGAGCGCTCGATCCAGGCGTCGATCTCCTGCTCGTAGTCGAGGTAGTAGCGCAGGCACGCCTCAACGTGCTCGGGTGGGATCTCCAGGTAGTCGGCCGCCTCCGCGACGGAGTTACCGTTCTGGCGGATCGTCGTGACGATCTCCGCGACGTCCAGCCGCGTGCCGAGCAGCGCCGGCCTGCGTCCCGCCTCGCCGTCGCGGAAGTACACGAGCGGGTGCTCGTCGTGACGCAGCCCCTCCTCGATGTAGCGCTCGGCGAGGGTGGTCTGGGGGGAGTGGGTCTCGAGTGCCCGCCGCTTCAGGTGCGCCACGGTCCCGCGGTCGAAGCGGAAGGCGACGCTCTGCTTGGTGGCGGGCTCGGCCATGGTCTAGCAAAGTATAGCGGTGTATTGCGCTTGTGCACCCGGCCGATCTCGCTCGCCGATGCGGTGCTGATCGCCTCGGCCGGACCGGGCGACCGGATCGCCACGGCCGACCCCCACGTGCTCGCCGTGGCCCGGGAGGAAAAGCTCGATCTGCTCGTGCTCCCCGAACAGGGGTAGG
>CAYNGQ010000121.1:0-7303 GCA_964396735.1 uncultured Solirubrobacteraceae bacterium
GGGCTTCCTGCGCGGCCTGATCGGAGAGGTCGAAGAGGTCGGGCACGGGCGCCGGGCGGCACTTGGCGGCGGTGAACAGCTTGACCCTGCTGTGGGGGTCGACCCCGCGTTCCGCGCGGGGTCGCTCGGCAAACACGTAACCTATTTCCACCAGCTTCTCGGGGTGGTGGTGGACTTTGCACTTCGCGAGCTTGCCGGGAGTCTCCACAGCGGGTTCCTCCACGCCCACCAAGCCCTTCTTTTCGAGCTCTTGGCGTGCTTCGGAGATGGAGTGCCCGACCACGTCGGGAACCGGAACGCGTTCGAGCCATTTGTAGACCTGCCACCCAACAACGATCAGAAGAGCCGCCAGGATCAGCATGCTCCACCACGGCAGCCACGCGCGCTGGCGATAGACCGCCGTCTGCGAGGGGGACCCGTGATCGCCGTGGTTGGTCTGCTCGACGTCCACCGCCCCGGCGAGCGACGCCCGCAGGCTCAGCTCGTGGCTGATCGTGCGGCCCATCACGAGCGAGAGCGGTTCGGTGGGGCGCACGAAGAGATCGGCATGCAGCTTCTCCCCGCGTGAGATCGGCTGCTCGAGGACCTCGGTGCCCGCCCCGCGGAGGCGGGCGAGCATCCTGCGTACCCTGGCCCGCAGATGCCATCCACGTGGGAGACGGGGCGGCACAGGACTGAAGGAAAAACCGCACTTTTCGCCCTTTTCGCTGCCGGAGAGGCTCACCTCGACATCGTGGTTTGAGGCGTTGGTGACGGTCACCACCAGATGACCGCGCCGGCGCCCAGCGGTGAGTTCGGGCTGCACCTTGAGGCGCAGATCGTCGAACGGTTCGATGCGCAGCGCGCACGGAGCGCTCACCTTCAGCTTCTCGTCCGCGCCGGAGGTGGCGGTGACCCTGATCTCCCGGCGGCCCTCCGCCGCCGCCGGGGAGCGCGGGAGCTTGAGGATCACCTTGAACTCTTCCTCGGTCCGCTCACCCGTCTCGAAGGGCAGTTGGTGGAGGGTGGGGGGCTCGATCGTCCACCAATGCTCGGGCAGGTCTTCGACGGCGAGCGTGTAGCGGTCGACGATCTCACTCTGGTTGCGCACCCGCCCGCTGAGCTCGAGTCTCTTGCCGGGCTCGACCGGTACCGTTCCATCCCGCTCGCCCTCTTGGAGCAGCGCGATCACGGCCTTAGCGCGCCGGGGCGGAGGCGGCGCCGGGCGGGGCAGCCTCCTGGGGGCAGCCCGCAACCGAGCCACCGTCTGCGCTGTGACCACTCGCCCGGACGCGCCCGTCCAGGCGAAGTATTCGTCGCAGGCGGGGTTCACGCAGAAGTCGCGACCGTCCGGCTGCTCCCAGTGACATTCGGGACAGGTCGTCGTGGTCAACGCTGCAACTCCGCGGAGGCGTCTTCGGTGTGCTCGGGGGCATCCTCGACGAGCGTGGAGACGTTGGGCCGGCGGGCAACGTGTATCGGCCGCTGGCGCTCGATCGCGCGTTCGACCACGGTGCGCACGGCTGGCTCCAGCCGCACCGGGCAGTGCACCTCAAAGCCGGGGTAGCGCTCGCTCGGGGGCGGGACGGCTCCATCGAGGAGCGCGACTTCGCCGTGGTCCTCGACCGTCAGACGCAGACCCGGGAAACAGATTTCGAACACCAGCTCCAGGCCGGCCCGGGTGCCCCGCAGACGCGCGATCCGCTCGGCGCTGCCCAGCAGCTTGCGGCGGACCTCCACGGCTGACGTATGCCCTTCGGCGCTGTCCGGCACCGTGCCGCGAACCTCCCCGGCCGACGCCTGCCCTTCGGCGCTGTCCGGCACCGTGCCGCGAACCTCCCCGACTGACGCCTGCCCTTCGGCGCTGTCCGGCACCGTGCCGCGAACCTCCCCGGCCGACGCCTCCCCCTCGGCGCCGCCCCGCGGCTCGCGGCTCGCATTCGCGGTGGACGCCCGCCGCTCGGCGACGCTCGGCAGCTCGCTGAGAACCGCCTCGGTGGGCGCGTCCTCGAGCGCCAAGCCGAGCCAGCCGGCGATCGCGTCGACCATCTCCGGGGGCGCAAGCCGCGGCGAGAGGTAGGCCCCCAGCGAGTCGACGATCGCCACCTGCCGATCGAGCACCCGCTCGAGTCCGTATAGGAAGCGCATCCCGAACGAGTCCTTATCGCGGTAGATCGAGGGCAGGCCCGAGCGCAGGTATTCACGAGCCGTGGCCACCTCCGGAACGCTCTCCCCACCGCCGCGTGGGAACGCCCCACCGGTGGCAGGCTGGTGGCGGCCGTCGCTCACGGCCGGGTGAGCAGCACGCGCCGGGTCGCTCACGCCGCCGCGAAGGGGTCGACCTTGACGCGATGGCGACCGGAGGCGATCAGATCCCCCAGGCCAAGCTTGAGGTCTTCCGTGAGCGGCCCGCGGATGACCTCGCCGGTCTCGAGCTTCACCTCGTAGACGTTCAGCAGCAGGATCTTGTGCACGCCCTCGAGCCCGTGCACGATCGGATAGAGCTCGCCCTGGCGGAGCGTGCGCCCGAACTCCCAGCCGTCGCCCTCTCCCTGAACCGAGCCTCCCACCAGGGGGTTGAGGTAGGTGTAGAGCGCATCGAGGATGCGGTCCTCCACACCCTTCGCCTCGGTGGACGGGCTCGCCACCGCCCGCACCGCAACCCTGACGGCGCGAAAGCGAGCGATCGCGAGACAGACGGTGGTGCCCACCAGCCGGCACTCGTCGAGGCTGCGTTTGACGTCGCCGAGCAGATCCCGATCGCCTTTGAGCTCGCGCGGATCCAGCCTGCGTGCGGCCGGGCTCTGCACCACCTTCGGGACGAGGTACACGCAGGGGACACCGGCATCCCCCACGGGCACGCAGTGGGCTCGCGCCACGCGCGCCGAGGCGACGCGCGAGAGATCCTCGAAGTCCTCCCTCGTCACCGCGCGGGTGCGGGTGCGCAGCATCGAGCTCGCCCGCGCGCGGGCGAGCTCGAGGCTCTCCGCGTCGACGCCGCCGCCGGCTGCCTGGGGGTTGGTGACCGACCTCACGCCCGGGATCGGCCGGCGCAGCCGGGTGAGGGTCTCCTCCGCCACGTTGCCGAGCGTCCCGCCGCCGTGGCGATAGGCGCTGAAGCGCAGTTCGCTGCGTTGCGCGGGGATCGCGCCATATTGGCGGAAGGTGCCGTTGCTCTGGCGCACGGCCGGCCCGAGCTCGATCGCCCCGGCGCTCTCGTCGAGCATGTAGTGGTGGTCCTCGCGCCCACTCTCGGCGAATGTCTCCACGCGGCTCCAGTGCTCCCAGCGGTCGCTGTCGGGGTTGCGCACTTCGACGTGCTCGGCGTCGAGCGCCGGCAGGATCGGCGCGCAGCGCAACCGAAAGGTCTGCCCCGGGGTCCCGTCGCTGTGGCCCAGCAGCTCCTCCCGCACACGCTGGAGGTGTTCGGCGGGGACCGTCGCTCCCAGTGGCGCGGCCGTCAGCGAGAAGATCTGCGGAGGGGTTTGATAGCGATTGTCGCGGGCGCCGGCTGAGGGGGCTAGGACACTGCAGCGCAGCCAGTAGCGGGGACGGCTTCGGCGCTCGAGCGGGAGGGCTGCTGTGCGCGACGGCATATCGAGCTCGATCGATCCCCGTTCCACGTTGAAGCCTTCGGTGGTGTCGCGCAGCGGTTTGATCGCCTGCGACCAGTTGCCCTCTCCGGCGACGGCCGGCGCATCCGGCGGTGCGTCCACCCGCTCGACATGCGCATCCGCAGGCCCCGCCGCCCGGTCGTGCGCATCCGCCGGCGCCACCCCCCGCTCGACATGCGGGACGGAGACCTGCCACGCCAGCGGCGGTTCCTTCGGATTGACGCCGACGCCGCGCGCGGCCATGCAGTCGACGTCGACCCGCATCAGCAGGCGATCGAGCGGCCGGTCGAAGCCGAGCATGATGCAATCGTCTGGCAACGGCTCCTCGCTGAAGGCGAAACAGTCGTCCCCCTGCGGCTGCGCACGGCCGTCGCCGACCGGGATGTTGAGCCATTCCGAGCCGCGCTTGAACAGGCACACCGCAGGTCGCACCGGGCGGATCACGAAGTCGGTGTTGGTTTGGAAGACGATCGGACCGTGCATCTGGGTGCGCTGGGTGGCCACCTCGGTCTCCCACGCAGGTATCCGCACCGGCCTGGTGGGCGGATGCTCGAAGGTGAAGCGCAGCTCAGTGCCGGCGGCCTTGGGCGGCCGTAGGCGGACGTCGAGCAACGAGAGCAGCGCCACATGCAGCTTCTCCGGCAACCGGTTGATCCGGTAGGAGAGCATGTCGGTCATCCACGCGAACAGCTCGATCAGCGTGATCCCGGGGTCGGAGACGTTGACCTCGGTCCACTCCGGGCAGTGTTTGTTGATGCTTTTGCGGCACTCGTTGACGAGCTCCTGAAAGCGCAGGTCGTCGAGCGCTACCTCCGGCAGGGTCATGCCGGCTCCTCCGCCGGGATCACGTAAAAGGGGTGCACCAGGTTGTGCGCGGAGTTGGTCGCGCGTAGGCGATAGCCGACGACGATCTGCAGGATGCCCTCCGCGACGCGGGTGAGATCGAACTCGACCGACTCGGTCTCCACGCGAGGCTCCCAACGGTCGAGCGCGACGCGAACCGCGTGCTCGACCCGCCCGAGGGTGGGGGTGTCGATCGCCGCGAAGATGCAGTCGTGCACCGCGCAGCCGAACTCCGGGCGCATCGGCCGTTCGCCGGGGGTCGTTTCCAGGATGATGCGGATCGCCTGCTCGACGTCGAGCTCGTCGTGCGCGAGCGCCACGCGTCCGTGGCCATCGACGTCCAGCGGGAAGGCAACGCCGGTGCCGAGGTGCCGGGTCATCCGAGCAGCACCTCGCTGCCGGAGATCTGCACCGTGCCGCTCGCCTGCACGGCGATGTCCCCGCCCTTCACCGTCACGCTCCCGTCGGCCTGCAGCACGACCGAGGCGCCGCCGAGCGAGAGCTCTTCCTGCGCCCGCACCGAGACGCCTTCCCCGCCCTTGACGGCGATCGCCTTCTGCGCCGCGATCGAGGTGGCGCCGGCCGCTTCGAGGCCAATGTCGTGGTCGCTGGCCAGCGCGAACGAGCCGTCGGACTTCACCAGCTTGCCGGGGGTTGCCCGCCCGTTCCACACCGAGCCGAGCACGTAGGGGCGGCGCGGGTCCCCCTGCTCGAAGGCGAGCACCACCTCGTCGCCCGGCATCGGCATCATCAGCACCCCGCGGCCGGCGCCGGCGGCCGGCGCCGCGATCCGCGCCCACCACCCCTCGGCGCCATCGCCGAGCGCGGGGTGCTGGACGCGCACGCGCCCGAGTCCGTCGGGGTCTTCGGTTTGCGTGACGACGCCGACGACGACGCTCGTCCCCCACCGCGGCGCCGCCGGACCGGGGTCGAGCAGCCCGGCGATCGTGCGCGCCTCGCGGCCGGAGACGGTGAAGTGCGTCTCGTAGCCGCGGCCGCCGGAGAGCACGTGGGTGGTCGAGGTGAGGGTGTAGCGTCCGCCGAAGCGCGTCCCCACGCCGCTCACCTGTACCCGGCTGCCGGCCCGCAGGCGGGGGTCGCCGGTGGCGACCCCGTCGGCCTCCACCCACGCGTTGGTCAGCCGCGCGGCGAGGCTGCCGGCGAGCGCGCTCGCCTCGTCGTGGCTGACCACGGTGCGCTCGCCCACCGTCCATTCGCCGGCCCCGCTCTTCGCGGCCACCTCACCGCGCCCGGCGCCGGGGCTTGAGTCCGGGGTCGGCGCGCGCTCGTCGGCGACGATCGCTTCAGCGCTCGCCGGGTCCCAGCCTCGCACCTCGATGCCTTCCACCTGCCGGGCAGCGGTGATCCGCGGGCGGAAGCTCAGCAGTTGCTCGGGTGCGCGCAGTGGCAGCGGCGCTCCCGCGGAGGCCGACCCGGCCGGGCGGAAGTGGACGGTGGCGCTCTCGCCGACGACCTCGAAGTCGATCGCGTCAGCCAGCCGCCACAGCAGCTGCCAGTCGGTCTCTTCGTTCTGCAGCTGGAAGGGATTGACGGCGTCGCTCGCCGCGGAACCGGCGATCGAAGGGGTGAGGCCGGCGGCCTCGATCACCTGCGTGGCGATCTCGCCGGTGGTCATGCTCTGGAAGGCCTGCGTGCGGCGCTGCTGGTGCAGGACGAACGCCGGCTCGTACGCGGTTGCCGCGATGAACGCGCCACCGACGAGCAGCTCCAACTCGATCGACTCGATGCGCCCGCTGAACAGGCTGCTCGCCGTGCCGCCCGCCGGCGGCGCGAACAGCACCTCGACAGTGCGGCCGACGGCGAGCAGGTCGTCATCGACGTGCGCGAGCTGCGGGTCGGCGAGCCGCAGGAAGGCCTGGTCGGGCAGCCGCAGGCTGTTGCGGACGCGCAGCAGGACGAGCAGCGCGGCGAGGTCGGGGGCCAGTGCGGCGCCGTCGATGCGCACCACGCAGGAGGCCAGCAGCGACGGCTGGGAGCTCATCGCGCGCCACCCCCCCGCGGATCAAACGCGCGCGAGCTCGTCAGGCTCTGGAGCGAATCGGCCAGGAGCGCCCAACCGCCGGTCGGACTCCGCGCCGATCGGGTCAGGAGCGACAAACCGCTCATCGCGCACCCGACCCGGGAATCGTGAGCGCCTGGCCGCGCCGCAGCACGAGCGGGTCGTCGATCGCGTTGGCTTCGGCGATCTCGCGCCAGCGGGTGGGGTCCCCGTAGGCGGCGTAGGCGATCGAGGGCAGCGAGTCGCCCTCGCGCAGGACGTGGACGCCGAGCTTGGCGCTCGCGCGCGTGGTGGGGTTCTGCGCCGGCGCGGCGCCGCTGCCGGAGCGGCTGTCGGCCTTCTCGACCTGCACCAGCGTGAGCGCGCAGATCGCGCGGATGGGGGTGCCGTCGGGACGAAACAGCGTGTAATGAACGTCGAGGTGGCTGGCAACCGCCTTGAAGGTGACCGTGGGACCCCATGTGAAGGCGACGGTCGGCGGGCGGCCCGCGTTGCCGGCGCCGCTCGCCTGCTCGGTTACCTCCATCATCAGGAACAGCTTGTCGGTGACACCGCGCACATCGCCGGAGGTGGTGTCGGAGGCATCGAACAGCAACTCCAGCGTCAGCTCGCGGGCGAGCCCGCCGGCGAACTGGATGCTCGGCAGGCTGGCTCCGACGACCGGGGTCGCGCGCCACTGATTGGACTTGGAGACGGCGTACTGATGGGGGTTGAACCAGCAGTGCAGCGCACCCTGCCCCTCGATTTCGAGCTGCGCCTTCTGGTAGTTGACCTGCTTGTTCGCCATCAGTTGAGCAGCAGGCCGGCGTGGGCGATCTCGAGCGTCTCGCTGGCCACCTCGCCGGTC
>CAYNGQ010000122.1:0-5277 GCA_964396735.1 uncultured Solirubrobacteraceae bacterium
CCGTGGGTCAACGGCTCCACCGGCCGTCCCCCGATCAGCGCCCGACAGCGCCCCTCGCGCAGCGCCGCCACGCACGCCTCGACGCTCAGCGGGTCCTCCTCGCCCGGCGCGTCGATCTGCAGCTCCATCGTCAGCGGG
The DNA here is from genome assembly GCA_964396735.1 of uncultured Solirubrobacteraceae bacterium. Taxonomy (GTDB): domain Bacteria; phylum Actinomycetota; class Thermoleophilia; order Solirubrobacterales; family Solirubrobacteraceae; genus Palsa-744. The sequence goes on from CAYNGQ010000122.1 coordinate 139, forward strand.
AACATCTGGCCGGGCCGGTGCAGGTCGAGCGCGGCGACACCCACCAACCCCTGCTCCCGCGCCCAGCGGCAGGCGCGCGGGTTGGGCGCCCAGCCATCCCACTTGCGTGTCCAGATCTCGATGCCGGCGCTTAGCTTCAGCCACTCGCGCTCGAACACCCGCCAGGCGTCGCGGCGCACCGGATGGGCGAGCACCGCCGCGCCGTCGTGCGCAGCCACCGCGCGCAGCAGCTCCGTGGTGGGGGTGCCCTCGCCGAGGAACGGCACCGCGCCCCACACCGGCACGTGCACGCGATCGTGCGGGCCGGCGTACTCGATCCCCGGCACCAGCAGCGGTCCGGCGACGCTCGCCGCGGCGCACGCCGCGATGTACTCCTCCAGGCGCGCGGCGTCGAAGCCACGGTCGTGCTCGCACATGAACACCGCATCGCAGCGCTCTTTGCGGAACAGCGCCGCGATCTCCTCGAGCGGCAGCTGAGCGTCGTAGGACCACTCCGAGTGCACGTGGAACGCGGCCCTGATCGTGCGCGAGCTCACGCGCCCCGCCTCCCCCACGTCTGGGCGGCCACGGTCCGCCAGGTGTCCTCGAGGAACAACGTGCGCGTGCCCCGCTCGAGGTTGTACCAAGCGGTGGGACCCCCGCTCGCCAGCATCGCTCGCAGGGTCGCGCGCCGGCCCGGCCACTGACCCACGTGCGCGCCCCGGCCACGCAGCACGAACAGCATGTGCATCAGCTCCCGCCCCAGATGGCGGCACAGCAGCTCTTCGAACGGGGGACTCGACGGCAGCGGGGCGGCATGGTCGAGCGCGCGCGCGGCGGCCCACGCGGGGTACTCGTAACCGACTCGCCGCGCCAGCGCGAGGCTGCCCCAAGGTCGGCCGTTGAGCTCCATGAACCACCACTCGTCCTCCGCGCGCAGCAACTCCACCATGAACATCCCCCGCCAGCCCGCCTCGCCCAGCAGCCGTTGCACAGGGCCCACCAACTCCGCTGGGACCGGCGTCGAGGCGCACGCGCTCGAGCCGGAGCCCGCCGGGTTCATCATCCGCACCCGCCGGTGCGCGCTGAGGTGGTGAACGCCCTCGTCGTCGGCGATGCCGAAGATTCCCGCGCCGCTGCCGGCGACCCAGTGCTGCACAAATGCCGGCGTCGCCGCGCCCCACGTCCCCAGCAGCGCGCGCGCCTCGGCATTCGTGGCCACCGGACGAGGTGCCAGGCGCCGCAGGCAACCCTCGTGCTCCTCCGCGGCCAGCGCCGGCTTCAGCACCGCCGGAAACTCCCACTCGCTCGGCAGCTCGGCGTCTAGCTCCGCCCACGGCGGCACTGCGAAGCCGGCCGCCAGCGCGGCACGCAGCTGTACGCGCTTGTCGAGCGCCAGCTGCGCCTGCACTCCTCGCGGCCCTACGACCGGCGCGTCGTCCGGCAGCCCCCGGTCGATCACCAGCACCGCTGGGTCATCGAGCGGCATCATCAGCTCGTGCGTCGCCGCCAGCGCCGCCACCTCGCCCACGCACGCCGCGAGGTCATCCTCGGGGGCGGTCACCTCCACGATCTCCACCTCTCGCAGCCGGCGCAGCGCCACCGGACGCCCGCGGCGCGCGAAGGCCGCCACGCGATGCCCCGCCCCTCGTAGGCTGGCCACGGCCTCGGGTGCGGCGAGCGCGTCCGCGAAGCCGACCAGCACCGAGGCGGCGGGCACGCGCAGGGGCCGGCGCGGGGTGCTAGCGCCGCTGCTCGGAACGCGCGCGAATCCGTTCGGGGCACTCACGGGGTCGTTCGGGGCGTACGCCGTCGGGGGCACACCCTCCAGCGATGCGCGCGGGGGATTCGCTGTCCTGGTAGGTGCCTGTGCGCTCATCGACCCGCTCCCTCTACCGCAGCCGCTTGACGAGTCGCTTGCCGAGTCGCGTGGGGCTCGGCCGTTCCCGCGCGCCGGCGGCGGCGAGCGCCACCCACTGCTCCAGCGGGCGCTCGCGGTGGACGGTGCTGCGCGGCGCCAGCCACGCGCGCGTGGTGGCGCAGCCGCCGTCGCTGCTGTAAACGCGGCGGTAGCCCGCCGCCCGCAGCGCGCGCAGCACGCGGCGGTCGTAGGAGCCGAACGGGCACGCCGCCTCCTGCACCCGCGCTCCGATCAGCTCCTCCAGCGCACGGCGCGAGTCCACCAACTCCTCGTGCAGCTGCTCGTCGGGCAGCGCGCGCCAGTCGCGGTGGTGCAGGCCATGGCTGCCGATCGTCATGCCCGCCTCGTGCAGCGTCGCGATCTGCGCCGCGGTGAGGTGCCCGGGCGCGCCGATCTTGCCCGCCAGCACGAAGAAGCGCGCGCTCGCGCCCCGGTTCGCGAGCGGCGCCAGCGCCTGCTCGGCATCGGAGGCGTTGCCGTCGTCGAACGCCACCTCCACCCCGTCGCGCGGCAGCGCGTCGAGGATCGCCTCCAGCCACTCCCGCGGCACCCACACCTTGCGCTCGGCCTCGCTCGCGCCGGGCGGGGGGCCCGCTCCGTTGCCTTCCAGCCCGTGGAAGGTGAGGATCAGCTCCTGCCCGCGCACGCGATCACCGCAGGCGCACGATCGTGAAGCCGCGCGAGGGGTTGGTGCCGCCCACGGGGTCGGCAAGCGTGCCCACCGTCGTGCGCGCCGCCGCCGCGCCGCGCAGGTAGGCGCCGAGCAGCGGGTCGTAGTTCACGCCGAACGTCGGCGTCCCCCAGATCGAGAGGTCGCGCGCGCCGACCGCCGCCACCGCCACGTGCTCGCGGCGCATGCGCGCCACCGCCGCGCGTTCTTCGGCGGGGCTCGCCAGCAGACCGGGCAGCAGCGTCAGCTCGTACAGCGCGGGGCGGCGGTCGGCCATGAAGTACAGCCCGCCGTCGGTCGGCGCCGCGAGGATCGGCTGGCTCGGAGCGCTCTGCGCGTCGATCTGGCGCACCGCGGCCTGCAGCGCTCCCGCCGCGGCGGCGCTCGTCACGAAGCTGCCACGCGGGGTGTGGACGGTGGTGTTCTCATGCACGTACAACCCGCCCAGCGCGTACGCGGCGAGACCTATCGCCACGAGACCGAGCGCGCCGAGCGACGCCACCCGCGCCTGCGGCCAGCGAGTCGCCACGCGTTCGTGCAAGATCCCGAGCAGCAGCACCAGCGGCGCGGCGAAGTAGGGCGCGTAGGAGCCCTCGGCAGTGAAGGCGTTGTAGGCGCGCAGCCCCAGCCCGAGCGCGGCGACCGTCAGCGCCAGGTCAGCCGGCCAGGAGCGCCCCAGCGGCGAGCTCTGCCCGCGCACCAGCCGCACCGCCGCGAGCACCGCCACCGCGATGCCGAGCGCCGGCAGCCAGCTCATGCCGAGCACGAGATGGCGCATCTCCAGCTCGATCGCCGCGCGCTGGCCGGCAAGCACGCCGCCGGCGCGCAGCAGCCCGTCGAGCAGCACGATCGCGAGCGCCGCGGCGGCCAGCGGCCACAGCGCGCTCACACGCCGGCGGCTGCGCCAACCGTTGACGCTTACCACGAGCGCCGCCAGCAGGCCGGTGTAGATCGCCGCACGGGCCGCCAGCCCGACGATGCTCCCAGGGCTCAGCGGCATCCAGTTCTGCTCGGTGTTGACGCCCGCGTGCAGGAACTTCACCGGCCACAGGTTTTCGGTGAACAGGCGCGAGAAACCGGCCTGCTCGGCAAACCACGCGTACACCACCACCGGGATCGCGAGCGCCGGCAGCGCCATCCGCCACGCCGCCCGCCACGCCGGCGCGCGGCCCGAAACGCGCCACATCGCGATCGCGTAGGCGGCCGCGGCGCCGACCGCCACCGTGAGGAATTCCGGCCGCGTGAGCGCGACCATGCCGACCCCGATCCCCGCCGTCAGCGGCCGCTCCCGGGTCAGCGCGAGCAGCGTCAACAACAGGAACAGCAGCCCGAAGGTGGCCGAGTTGGTGTGCGGCAGCACGAAGTTGAAGGCCGTCCCCGAGAAACCGATCGCCAGCAGCACCGCGCTCGCCAGGCCGGCGGTGAGCGGCACCAGCCAGTGACGGGCGAGCGCGTAGAAAGCCGCGATGATCGCCGCGGTCTGCACGAGGCCGAACGCGAACGCCGTCGTGAAGCTGGTGCCGAACACCTTGAAGCTCAACGCCAGCGAGTACAGCCCGAGCGGGCCGTAGTAGTAGCGCACGTCGCGGTAGGCCACGGCGCCGTGCTTGATCAGATCGGCGGTGGTCAGCTCGGCGCCGGCGTCGATCTCCGGCACCCCCCACTTGCGCCACGTCAGCGCCGTGAGCGCCGCGAAGCACAGCGCGAGCACGGCGATCACGGTGCGATCGCGCGGGCCGCCGCGGGCCGGCTCGGGACCCGACGTCGCCGACGCGGGCGGGACGTACGCGCGCGGCGGCGCCGTACGCGGTGGGATCAGGGTCGCGCTCACGCCGGCGCAGGACGGGGGACGAGCACTCCCAGCAGCACCTGCAGCTGGCGGTGGGCAACCACGCGCAGACCCACCACATACAGCGCACAGCCGACCGCACCGGCCACCGCCGCCTGGGCGAACAGGCTCACGCCGATCACCTCGCCAAGGGCCCACCCGGCGCCGAAGGCGAGCGCCGCGAGCGCAAGGAAGCGCACCGCGTCGCCGGCCAGCTCGCGGGCGAGGCTCGTGGCGTAGGCCCGGCCGACTCCGGCCACGAGCAATACCGCCGCCAGGCAAGCGGGTGCGACCCAGAAGGCGCCAACCGCACCATCCACGCCGAACAGCGCGTTGCCGATCGCCGTCGCGAGAAGGTGCACCACGACCAGCGGCAGGGCGAGCGCTCCCAACAGCCGCGCCCGGCCGAGGGCGAGCAGCACCGGTAGCAGGAAGATCACCAGCAGCGCGGCGAGCGTCCACGGCACCAGCAGCGCGGTGAAGATGCGCAGGGTGTGCACCTGCGCGATCGACAGGCTATCGGGCAGCACGGCGTGGATCAGCGGCGCTCCGGCGGCTATCAGCCCCGCCATCGCGGGCGCGACGATCAGGATCGCGTAGCGGAACCCGCGCGGGACGGTCGCGGCCACTACCGCCAGCCGCTGCGCCCGCGCCTCGCGGGTCATGTCGGGGATGCTCGACATGCCGAGCGCCATGCCGGTGCCCGCTACGAGATAGCTCGCAAAAAGGTAGGCATAGGAG
>CAYNGQ010000123.1:0-3820 GCA_964396735.1 uncultured Solirubrobacteraceae bacterium
CTACCCGCGGTGCTGGGGGAGCTGCCCGACGTGGCGCGCATGCGGGCGGCGAGCGCCGGCGGCGCGGCGGTGACCGAGGAGCAGCTGACGGCGCGGCTGGCGGGCGCGCCGGCGGAGGAGTGGGGCCGCATCGTGCTGGAGCTGGTGCGGGCGCAGGCGGCGGCGGTGCTGGGACACGGCGGCGCGCCCGAGGCGGTGCCCTCGGGGCGTACGTTCAGAGAGCTGGGCTTCGACTCGCTGGCGGCGGTGCAGTTGCGCAACCGGCTGGCGGCGGCGAGCGGCCTGCGACTGGTGAGCGGCCTCGTGTTCGACTACCCGACGCCGGCGGCGCTGGCGCAGCATCTGCACGACGAGCTCGCGGGCACGCCGGTCGTGCACGAGACCGTGACGGTGGTTGGGCCCGTCGACGAGCCGATCGCGATCGTGGGGATCGGCTGCAGATATCCGGGACCCGCCCACCCCACCGGCCACTCCGCGGATTCGATGCCAGCGGATTCGAACCCCGCTGATTCGAACCCCGCCCACCCAAGCCTCAGCTCCCTCCACCCCGGGGGCACCGGCTCGGTGCGCTCGGCCGAGGGACTGTGGGAGCTGCTGGCCGCCGGGGGCGATGCGATCTCACCGTTCCCGGCGGATCGCGGGTGGGACCTGGAGCGGCTGTACGACGCCGACCCCGATCACTTCGGCACCAGCTACGCGCGCGAAGGCGGCTTCCTGGACGACGCGGCGTGGTTTGACGCCGACTTCTTTGGGATCGGCCCGCGCGAGGCGCTGGCGATGGATCCCCAGCAGCGCCTGCTGCTGGAGGTGTGCTGGGAGGCGCTGGAGGATGCGGGGATCGACCCGCACGCGCTGCGCGGCAGCCAGAGCGGGGTGTTCGCGGGGATCAACATGCGCGACTACGGCATCGGCATTGCCCCTGAGCTGGCGGAGGAGCTCGAGGGTTACCTCGGCACCGGCGCGGCCGGCAGCGTGCTCTCCGGCCGCGTCGCCTACACCTTCGGCCTGGAGGGCCCGGCGGTGACGGTCGACACGGCCTGCTCCTCCTCGCTGGTGAGCATGCACCTGGCCTGCCAGTCGCTGCGCGCGGGGGAGTGCTCGCTGGCGCTGGCGGGCGGGGTGACGGTGATGGCGACGCCGGGTCTGTTCGTGGAGTTCAGCCGCCAGCGTGGTCTGGCGCCGGACGGGCGCTGCAAGGCGTTCGCGCAGGGCGCGGACGGGACGGGTTGGGGTGAGGGCGTGGGGATGGTGTTGCTGGAGCGTCTGTCCGACGCGCGGCGCAATGGCCGGCGGGTGCTGGCGCTGGTGCGGGGCAGCGCGGTCAACCAGGATGGTGCGAGCAACGGTTTGACGGCGCCGAACGGCCCTTCGCAGCAGCGTGTGATCCAGCGTGCGCTGGCGGTCGCGGGGCTGGCGCCGAGTGAGGTCGATGCGGTCGAGGCGCATGGGACCGGTACGACGTTGGGGGATCCGATCGAGGCGCATGCGCTGCTGGCGAGCTACGGCCGCGAGCGTCCGGCGGAGCGTCCGTTGTGGGTGGGGTCGATCAAGTCCAACCTTGGCCACACGCAGGCGGCGGCGGGTGTGGCGGGTGTGATCAAGATGGTGATGGCGTTGCGTCACGAGCGGCTGCCGCGGACGTTGAACGTGGACGAGCCGAGCGGCGAGATCGATTGGGAGCGAGGCGCGCTGGCGCTGCTGACCGAGGAGCGGCCGTGGGAGGCGAACGGCCGTCCGCGCCGTGCGGGGGTCTCCTCGTTCGGGCTCAGCGGCACCAATGCACACGTGATCCTCGAGGAAGCCCCGCCGGAAACGGAGGAGGTGGAGGAGCCGCGCACCGCCATCCCGGTGCTGCCGTGGGCGCTGTCGGGGCATGGCAGCGAGGGCCTGCGAGCCCAGGCGGAACGTCTGCGGGACTTCCTCGCCGGCGCCCCCGAGCTCGACGCCGCCGACGTCGGGCTCTCGCTCGCCGCCCGCGCGGCGCTCGAGGATCGCGCCGTCCTGCTGGGCGAGACCCGTGAGGAGCTGCTCGCCGCGCTCGCCGCGCTCGCCTCCGGTGAGAGCGCGGAGCGCGTGCTGGGCGCGGTCGATGGGCCGCTCGCCGGTCTCGCCGAGGCGTGGGTGCGGGGCGAGGATGTGGAGTGGGCGGCGGCTTTCGACGGGTCGGGCGCCGGGCGTGTGGGGTTGCCGTCATACGCGTTTCAGCGGGCGCGGTACTGGCTCGCGACCGAGCAGGCGGTCGGGTCCGGGCCTGGCGGGAGGGCTCTGACGGTGGGGTCCGGATCCGGTGGGAAGGCGCTGCCGGTCGGCGACCTGGGGGCGCGTCTCGCCGGCCTGCCGCCGGGCGAGCGCGAGCGGATCGTGCTGGAGCTGGTGCGCGAGCAGGCGGCGGCGGTGCTGCGGCACGCCACGACCGAGGCGGTGCGGCCCGGGCGCAGCTTCCGCGATCTCGGCTTCGACTCGCTGGCGGCGGTGCAGCTGCGCAACCGCCTGGCGGCGGCGACGGGGCTGGCGCTGGCGAGCGGCCTGGCGTTCGACCACCCGACGCCGGCCGCGTTGACGACCCACCTGCTCGGCGAGCTACTGGGCGCCCCGGTGGGGCCGGCGGCGGTGAGCGTGGTGGGGCCGGTGGACGAGCCGATCGCGATCGTGGGGATCGGCTGCAGATATCCGGGACCCGCCCATCCCCCCGCCCGCCCCGCCGGTTGGGAGCCCGCCCACCCCGCCGGTGCGGAGCTATCTGGGTGGGCGGGCTCCGAATCTGTGGGCATCGAATCCGCGAGCACCGGAGCCGGCGGATCGGTGGGCTCGGCGGAGGAGCTGTGGGAGTTGCTGGTGGCAGGAGGCGACGCGATCGCCCCGTTCCCCACCGACCGCGGGTGGGATCTGCAGCGGCTGTACGACCCCGACCCCGGGCGGGCGGGCACCAGCTACGCGCGCGAAGGCGGCTTCCTGCCCGACGCGGCGCGCTTCGACGCCGACTTCTTCGGGATCGGCCCGCGCGAGGCGCTGGCGATGGATCCGCAGCAGCGCCTGCTGCTGGAGGTGTGCTGGGAGACGTTGGAGGATGCGGGCATCGACCCGCACGCGCTGCGCGGCAGCCAGAGCGGGGTGTTCGCGGGGATCAACATGCGTGACTACGCCACCGGCCTCTCGGCCCGCGCGGTGGAGGAGCTCGGCGGCTACCTCGGCACGGGAGGAGCGGGCAGCGTGGTGTCGGGCCGCGTCGCCTACGCCTTCGGCCTGGAGGGCCCGGCGGTGACGATCGACACCGCCTGCTCCTCCTCGCTGGTGGCGCTGCACTGGGCCTGCCAGTCGCTGCGCGCGGGGGAGTGCTCGCTGGCGCTGGCGGGTAGCGTGACGGTGATGGCGACGCCCGGCCTGTTCGTGGAGTTCAGTCGCCAGCGCGGCCTGGCGCCGGACGGGCGCTGCAAGGCGTTCGCGCAGGGCGCGGACGGCACGGGCTGGGGCGAGGGTGTGGGCCTGCTGGCGCTGGAGCGTCTATCCGACGCGCGGCGCAACGGCCGGCGGGTGCTGGCGCTGGTAAGGGGCAGTGCGGTCAACCAGGATGGCGCGAGCAACGGTTTGACGGCGCCGAACGGGCCGTCGCAGCAGCGTGTGATTCAGCGTGCGCTGGCGGTCGCGGGGTTGACCCCGAGTGAGGTCGACGCGGTCGAGGCGCACGGCACGGGCACGACGCTGGGCGATCCGATCGAGGCGCATGCGCTGCTGGCTACGTATGGCCGCGAGCGTCCGGCGGAGCGTCCGTTGTGGGTGGGGTCGATCAAGTCCAACCTTGGCCACACGCAGGCGGCGGCGG
>CAYNGQ010000124.1:0-1860 GCA_964396735.1 uncultured Solirubrobacteraceae bacterium
CCGGTGATGGCAAACCACTTCGCCGAGGTCGACGGCAAGCCCCACCGAGTGGTGGATGGGCAGGTCAACCTCGGCCTCGCAGTGGACGTGGAGAAGAAGGACGGCACCCGCACGCTGATGGTGCCGGTGATCTCGGGCGCCGCCCACCTCTCCTTCGAGCGCTTCCTCGCCGCCTACGACGCGCTGGTGGAGAAGGCGCGCACCAACACGCTCACCGCCGACGACCTGAAGAGCGCCAACATCACGCTCACCAACCCCGGCGGCCTCGGCACCGCCGCCTCGGTCCCGCGGCTGATGAGCGGCCAGGGGACAATCGTGGCGACCGGGTCGATCGGCTACCCCCCGGGCCTCGCCAACATCGGCGCGATGATCGGCGCGGAGAAGGTCATGACGATGACCTCCACCTACGACCACCGCGTGATCCAGGGTGCGGAGTCGGGGCGCTTCCTCGCGCGGATCGAGGAGTACTTGCAGGGGGAGCTCGGCTTCTACGACGGCGTGTTCGCCTCGCTCGGCATCGAGCTCGGCCCCGCGCCGGCCGTGCCTGCGCCGGCCGCTGCCGCAGCCGCGGCGGCAAGCACCGTCGAGGAGGCGCGCCGCAGCGGCCAACCGCGCGCTGTGCCCGACGAAGAGCTGTTGCAGGCGGTGCAGTCGGCGACCGCGCTGTTGAAGGCGTTCCGCACCCACGGCCACCTCGCCGCGCGCCTGGACCCGCTGGGCGTCGAGCCCGAGGGCGATCCCGCTCTGGACCCCGAGCCGCTTGGCCTGACGCCCGAGCTGATGGCGCAGATCCCCGCCAAGATCCTGCGCATGTGGGTGCCCGGCGCGACGCTCGCCGACGCGCTGCCCCACCTGCGCGAGACCTATTGCGGCACGATCGCGTATGAGATCGAGCACATCTCCTCTCACCGCCAGCGCGTGTGGCTGCGCGAGAAGATCGAGTCGGGCACCTTCAGACAGCCGCTGACCAACGACGAGCAGCAGACGCTGCTCAAGCGCCTGATCGAGGTGGACGCGCTGGAGCGCTTCATGCACAAGGCCTACCTTGGCCAGCACCAGTTCTCGATCGAGGGCCTCGACATGACCGTGCCGATGCTCGACGAGCTGATCCAGCTGGCGGCCGCCCACGGCGGCAGGGAGGTCGTGATCGGCATGGCCCACCGCGGGCGCCTGAACGTGCTCGCGCACAACCTCGGCCGCCCCTACGACACGATCTTCGCCGAGTTCGAGGGAGCATCGACGCTGGAGGCGGTCACCACGATCCCCCAAGGCGGCACCGGCGACGTCAAGTACCACCACGGCACCCACGGCTCCTACAAGCTGCCCGACGGCGAGACGATCCAGGTCAACCTCGAGTCGAACCCCTCCCACCTCGAGTACGTCTCCGCCGTGGTGGAGGGCGCCACCCGTGCAGCCCAAACCACGCGCCAAGGGCCCCACGCCCACCAGGACACCGACGCCGCCGTGCCGATCGCGATCCACGGCGACGCCTCGTTCCCCGCGCAGGGCGTGGTCGCCGAGACGCTCAACCTGCAGGCGCTCGACGGCTACAAGGTCGGCGGCACGGTTCACCTGATCACGAACAACCAGATCGGCTTCACCACCGACCCCGACGACGCGCGCTCGAAGCGCTGGGCATCGGACCTGGCGAAGGGCTTCGACGTACCGATCATCCACGTCAACGCCGACGACGTGCCCGCGTGCATGAGCGCCGTGCGGCTTGCGTTCGCGTTCCGCAAGGAGTTCGGCCACGACGTGCTAATCGATCTGATCGGCTACCGGCGGTTCGGGCACAACGAGTCCGATGAGCCCGCATATACGCAGCCGGAGATGTACGCGAAGATCAAGATCAAGAAGCGC
>CAYNGQ010000125.1:0-2925 GCA_964396735.1 uncultured Solirubrobacteraceae bacterium
CGGCCGGGGAGCAACGCGAACACCAGCACCAGCATCACCGGCTCGGCGTACACCGAGCCGCGGCTCTGGCTGAGCAGCGCGACCTCGGCGAGCAGCACCGCGCCGCCCGCCAGCGCACCCCGCAACCATGACGGCAGCCGCCGCTCGCGGGCCAGCAGCAGCGCCGGCCAGCAGGCCATCAGCCACTGCGCCGCGTTGGCGTTGACGTACCCCGCCGGGTACACCAGCCGCCCCCCCGGGAGCAGCGCGATCAGGCGCGCGGCGCCGGCGGCGCCGTCGAGGTGGAGCAGCACGAACAGCCCGACGCCAACCATCGCCAGCACCCACCCGCACAGCAGCAGCGTCGCCGTGACGCCGGTTTGCGCCCAGCAGGCGAACAGCGCGAACACCAGCAGGTAGAGCAGCGTGCGGTTGGCCCCTTCCCAGGCGTCTCCCGGCACGCCGGCCCACAGGATCGAGAGGAAGCTGAGCGCGGTGTAGGCGGCCAGAGCGCCTACCGCGACCCGCACAGGGATGGGAATCCCCGCCCACCCGGCCCACCGCGGCGCCACTGCCAAGAGAGTGACCGCCAGCAGCGCGAGCACGATCAGCCCACCCGGCGCCCAGTGGGTGAGCGGGTAGCCGGCCTGATCCGTGGCCCACACCACCATCAGCGCGAGCACGCCGAGGGCGGGCACCGTGGCGGGGGCCGCGCGCAGGGGCGCAATCAGCCTCATCCGGGGCAGAGCCTACCGCCAGTGCGGGTGCTTACCGCGAGGCCGGGCGCGTCGCCCCCGCCAGCAGCAGCGAGAGCACTCTGCCCATCAGCTCGTCCGGCACCGCCTCGGGGTCGGCCATCCGCTGGCGCGCGATTCCGTCGGCGAGCGCGTCGATCGCGATCGCCAGCTGCTCCGCCGGCAGCGTCAGCTCCAGCTCGAAGTCGCGCACGCCGTCGGCGATCAGGCGGGTGAGCGTCGCGCGGGCGCGGGCGAAGCTGGCGGCCACGTGGCGGCGTACGCCCTGGTCACGGGCGGCGTAGGCCCAGAACTCCACGAACAGCAGCAGCAGCTCGGGCTCACGGTCGATCATCGCCATCCACCGCTCGGCGCCGCCGCGCGCGCGCTCGTCCACCGAGGTGCGCTCGCGCACCGCCTCCTCGATCTCGCGCGTGTGCTCGTCGATCTCGCGGTCCATCACCGCCAGGAACAGCTCCTCCTTGCCGCTGAAGTTGGAGTACAGCGCGCCCGTCGAGTAGCCGCCCTCGGCGGCGATCTCCTCGACCGAGGCCGCATGGAAGCCGCGCCGCGCGAACACCGTGCGCGCGGCGAGCAGCAGCCGTTCGCGCGTGAGCGCCTTGCTCTGCTCGCGGGTCAGGCGTGCCGTGGTCATGACGGCAATCGTACTTGACGGAGCGTACTTGACGGAGCAATCGCTATTGCGATAATGTCCGTTATCAGTTTGCCTGGCCGCCGCCCTGCAGGGACTGCCAGCCATGACTGCCGGCCTGCGACCACTGACCCCGGCAACCCCGGGGAACCACGACTCCCAAGCCGGTATCGCCAAAAGAAGATCACCAGGCCCGCAACCGAGGAGCAGACCCGATGGCAACAACCGAGCAGGCCACAATCTCCAGCGAGCGGCTTGGCAGCCTCCCCGCCGACGCGATCTCCTACGAAGACCTCTACGCCCGCTGGGAGCGGGGCAACTGGCAGGCGACCGAGCTCGACTTCACCGAGGACGCACGGCAGTGGCGGGAGGAGTTCTCCGAGTTCGAACGCACGGCGGCGATCTGGAACTACGCGCTGTTCTTCTGGGGCGAGGATGCGGTCGCCGACAATCTCTCCCCCTACATCGACGCCGCCCCGCGCGAGGAGCAGAAGTACTTCCTCGCCACCCAGCAGGTCGACGAGGCGCGCCACGCGGTGTTCTTCAAGCGCTTCATGCACGAGGTCGCCGGGATCGGCGACGGCTCGATGGCGAGCGGGTTGAACGCGATCAAGCCGCAGCTCAGCCCCGGCTTTCGCAAGATCTTCGAGCGCCTCGACCGGATGGCCGACGAACTGCGCGCCGACCACTCTCCCGCCAAACTCGCCGCGGCGGTGACGCTCTATCACATCGTGGTCGAGGCCACGCTCGCCCAGCCTGGGCAGCACCTGATCTGCAGCTACCTCGAAGAGCGCGACAAACTGCCCGCCTTCCGCGAGGGGATGCAGAACATCCAGGCCGACGAGCAGCGCCACATCGGCTTCGGCGTCAAGCTGCTGGCCGATCTGCGCCGCGAAGATCCCGTCAGGGTCCCCAAGGCGGTGGCGGGCATCCTGCACGACGTCACCCGCTACACCGCCCAGGTGCTGATGCCTCCCGGCTGGGACGAGAGCTACCTGACGGTGTTCGGCTACTCCTTCGACCGCATCGGACCCGAGGGCGTCAACTCGCTGACGACCAAGCTGCGCTCCGCCGGGATGCCCGCCGAGACGCTGCCCGGCCCGCCGCTGTTCCCCCCCGGCCTCACCCCGCTGGAGCTCTCCCAGCGCGGGCGGCGTCTGGCGCAGGCGGGCGTCCTCGGCGTGCGCGAGGGCCCCTCGATGCGCGACCCCGAAACGGTGGAGCTGCTGTTCGACACGGTGCGCCGCCAGGTCAACCCCAACCACGGACTGCGCCGACCGACCGTCTTTCAGTGGGAGTTCACCGACCCCGACATCCCCACCTGGCACCTCACCGTCGAAAACGGCTCCTCCACGGTCGCCGAGGGGACGGCGCCGAGCCCCGACGTGCGCCTGCGGATCGGGTGGCAGGACTTCGTCGACATCATCGGCGCCCGCCTCACCCCGGTGCGCGCGCTCGCCACCGGCCGCCTGCGCCCCCGCGGCAACCCGCTCGGGCTGAGGCTGCTCACGAAAGTCTTTCCACAGCCCTGAGAAGCCTATTCAGGTCCGAACTCCGTTT
>CAYNGQ010000126.1:0-3087 GCA_964396735.1 uncultured Solirubrobacteraceae bacterium
ACTCGAAGATCTGCAGAACGTCACTCTCGGGGCAGACAATCGCCAGCCGCTCACCGGCGTCGAGCCCCCGCTTGACCGCGACGAGCACGCCCAGCGCGGTCGAATCCATGAAGATTGTGCGCGAGAGGTCGAGGACCAGCAGCCTGTGCCCGGCCCCCAGCGCGTCGAGCAACATCCACTTCAGACGGGGAGCCGTGGAGAGGTCGAGCTCGCCCTCGACCTCGATCACGCAGATGTGCTCGTCGAGCGGGCGCTGCGTGATCTCGAACGCTGTCGCAGCGGCCGTCCGCGCCCCGGGAACCGGGGGCTGTAAACGGGTGGATGTCTCGGCCGAACCTGGCATCGTGGCCTCCTTCACGCAGGGGTGGTGGTCCACGAGCGCGACGTCGTCCATACGTCCCCGCGCGTGTGAGGACCACATCGGCCGCCGACTGGCGCTCTTGATGGAGAGGCTGGATGATCGAACAATCGTCCAGGCCGCGTGAGATATGACGAGCTGTCCTCCTACCCAGCCCACAGCGCTTGGTCCTCCTCGCCCAGCCGCCACACCCCGGCGGCGAGCCCGTAGCGGCGGGCGATCGCGATGCGAGCGAGGATCGCCCGGGCGTCCATGTACCAGACGCGGTGGGGGGCGCCACCCCGAACGTAGGTGAAGGTCATCTCACCCGAGGAGGGATCCCACACCGGCGCGACGCCCGCCGACTGTGAGAGCGCGAGCGCGCCGGCGTACTGCAGCGCGGTGGCCCGAACAGGTCCCGCCGCCGCGTCACCGCGCCCGCCGCCGTCACCGCTACCGCCACTCCCGCCGCCGCGCGAGCGCCCGCGTCCACCGGTGAGCGCCCAGTCGAGCCCGTACATCGGCACTCCGAGCACGAAACGCTGCGCGTGCGGCAGCGAGGCCACGTGCCGGGCGACGCCCCGCACGAAGGAGAGCGGCGCGATCGGCCCGGGGCCGGAGCCTTCCCAGTGGGGGCCCCACGCCATCACGAACACGGTGTCGGCGGCGGCGGCCAGCGCGCGGTCGTCGTAGAAGCCGGCGGCGGGACGGGGAACGACTTCGTGCGTGACGCCAACCACATCGACCGCCAGCTTGCGCCCCTCGGCGTGCAGACGCGCGGCGAGCGCGGCGACGAACGTGGTGAGCGCGCCCCGGTCGCGGGCGCCGTCGTTCTCGAGATCGAGGTTGAGCCCGGCGTAGGAGGGATCGTCCGCGAGTCCAACCAACCGCGCGAACACGCGGGCGCGCAGCGCCGGCTGCGTGAGGATGCGGTGCACGAGCGCCCCGTTTTGGCAGCTGAAGCGCGGCATCTCGACCAGCCCGTGCGCGGCGGCGTAGGCATCGACTTCAGCATTGGCGACCCCCACCACTTCGCCGCCCGACGAGCATTCGAAGTAGGTCGGGTACACCACCTCGATCGCCCCGGCGTGCGCCTGCAGATCGGCGAACGAGTCGGGGGCGCTCGTGAGCAGGAACGCCTGCAGCGGCGAAGGGGGAAAAGGGTTGGGATGGGCCTTCCCCCCTTCGGGGTCGGCCGGGAGGGCGACCGAGCGCGCGGCGCCGGCAAACGCGGCGGGCGCCACGACGCTCAGCACAAGCACGAGGGTAAGAACCCAAAGCGCCCCTCGCCGGAACAGAGACTGCACAGCTACGCGGGTCCGGTGGGCGGCAGCGTCCTCAACCGCCCAGCTGCGACAGTTCCCAGATCGACTGGTCCTCGCTGCCGAGGTGCCACAGCCCGATGCCGAGGCCGAGCGATTCGGCGAGCTGGGCGCGCACCCCCAGCGACTGCTGGTCGGTGTACCAGACTTCGTGGTGCACACCGCTGGAGTCGGTGTAGGAGAAGTGCGGTTCGGCCGCCGCCGGTTCCCATTCGGGGAGCACTCCGAACTCGCTCTCCTCCGCCGAGACATTGTTGAACTCCAGCGGCGTGGCGGGGTTGGCGGAGCCGCCGCCGTTGGGCCAGTCGAGCCCGTACATCGGCATCCCGAGGATGAACTTGCTCTTGTTGGGCATCGTCGCGGTGTAGTCGGCGACCTTCGTGAACCACGGCAGTTCGGCCAGCCCGCCGGGCGTGGAGGTCGTCCAGTGCAGGCCCCAGTCGAGTACGAAGATGTAGTCGGAGGGAACCGAGAGGGCAGCGTCGTTGTACATCGCGGCACGCCCGGTGGTGACGTTGTAGTACTTGGCGGTGACCACGGTCGAGAGTTTGTCGCCGATCGAGTGCAGGCGCGCGGCGAGCGCGGTGATCCACGCGGTGAAGGGTTCGCGCTCGCTCGGGGAGGCACCCTCGAAGTCGATCTGGATGCCCGCGTAGCCGTCGCTTTCGCACAGCGACGCGAGCTGGTCGATCATGTGTTCTCCCGCCGCCGGTTCGTTGAGGATCTGTTCCTCGTCGGCCGGGTTCTGGCAGTTCAGGCGCGGCATCACGGCGATCTGCCGCGCGCGTGCCCAGCCGGTGACGAGCGGCCAGTCGCTGCCGGTGACGGTGCCCCCGCGGCCGCAGTTGAAGTACGTGGGATACACAACCCCGATCTGCTGGTAGTGGGCCTCGAGGTCGAAGAAGCTCTGGTCGGTCGAGGCCAGCAGGAAGGCCTGCACGTTGCCGTGCGTGGGCGGCGGATCGGAGGTTTCGATGCTCAGCGGCGCGGTCGGCGCGCTGATCGCCCCGAGCGAGTCCACGGCGACGACGGTGATCTTGTAGCCGGTGGAGGGCGCCAGCTCGGTGAGCGAGATTTCCGGCGCGGACACCTGGCCGACGGGGATTTCGTCGCGGAACACGCGGTAGCCGACGATCGTGCCGCTCACCGGCGTGGCGGGCGACCAGGCGAGCGCGGCGGAGGAGGCGGTCACTTCGGTGCTGTGCAGATCACCCGGCGTGGAGGGCGGGGTGTGAGTGGTGAACACCGCCACTTCGGGCGCGGGCGCGCTGAGATAGCCGTAGGAGTCCAGCGCGCGCACGGTGAAGGTGTAGTGGCGCTCGGAGGCGAGCGTGACAGTGGTCACCTGGCCGTTGACGACGCCCTCGGGGACGCCGTCCTCGAACAGGAGATACCCGACCAGACGCGCGCCGTTGGCGGCTCCCGCCT
>CAYNGQ010000127.1:0-1697 GCA_964396735.1 uncultured Solirubrobacteraceae bacterium
CGCGTCGTAGTGGGCGACCGCCGCATCCCCCCGCCGCGCACCGGACAGGGGGTCGGCCAGCAAAGGCCAGCCCGCCGCCTCGCAGAATGCGGCGGCAGCCTGGCCCAGCGATGTCCCTCGCTCGTGGCGCCCGGCGACCACCACGCCGCGCTTTGCCTCTACCACAAGCCCTCGCAATCGTGTGGCCTCCTCGTCGTCGGCGGGTGCAGGTGAGCCGCGCACATCGCTGCTCACTTGCACTGGCAGGCGCATCACATAGGGGGCATGATCTGGGCGACCAGATTCATCAGCCGGCAGCGGACGGTCTGTCACCAGCGGCTCGCGCAGCGGGAAGTTCAGGTGCACCACGCCCGGGCGGCCCTCCAGGGCGGTCCAATACGCGCGGCAGGCCAGTGTCCTGATCCAGCGCAGTCGCTCTCCAGACGCCTCGTGGGTACCCACTTCGAAGAACCACTTCGCGGCACTCCCGAACAGCTTCAGCTGATCGATTGTCTGCCCGGCCCCGATCTCGCGCAGCTCTGGGGGGCGGTCGGCCGTCAGCAGGAGCAGCGGCACGCGCGCCTCATGCGCCTCGATCGCCGCCGGGAGCAACTCGGCGGCGGCCGTCCCGGAGGTGCAGGTGACCGCGACCGGCAACCCAGAGGCCTTGGCCAGTCCCAGCGCGAAGAAGCCGGCGCAGCGCTCGTCGATGTGCGAGTAGCAGCGCAATCGCTGCTCACGGGCGAGCGTCAGCACGAGTGGCGTGCATCGCGATCCCGGCGACGTGCACGCCGCGCGCATCCCGCAGCGCGCCAGCTCATCCACAAAGGCGCGCAGCAGCAGATAGGTGTCGGTGGCAGGGGAGGCAGGGGAGGCGGGGCTGGAAGGGATCATAGGATGGCGGCGTGCCGGAGAGCGTCGTCCTGTTGCACGGATTCAGCGGTACCCACCGCGCCTGGGATGGCGTGGCGGCACGCTTGCACTCAGAACGCTACCTGCCGCGGGCGCTCGACCTTCCTGGGCATGGTGACGCAGCCGACGCGCATGGGGTGGACGGGGAGGCGATTACCTTCGCCGGCTGTGTCTCCCACGTGCTCGACCGCGCCCCGCAGCGCTTCGTGCTGTGTGGCTACTCGCTGGGTGGCCGCGTTGCTCTGCACGTGGCGCTGGCCGCGCCCGAGCGTGTGGCCCGGCTCGTGCTCGTCTCCACCACCGCCGGCATCGAGGACGCTTCCGAGCGTGCGCAGCGCAGCGCCTCCGACCATCGTC
The DNA here is from genome assembly GCA_964396735.1 of uncultured Solirubrobacteraceae bacterium. Lineage (GTDB taxonomy): Bacteria > Actinomycetota > Thermoleophilia > Solirubrobacterales > Solirubrobacteraceae > Palsa-744. The sequence goes on from CAYNGQ010000127.1 coordinate 1,249, forward strand.
TGGCCGACGAATTGGAGAGCATCCCGTTCGATTCCTTCATCGAGCGCTGGCGTACCCAGCCGCTGTTCGCCGCCGATCCTGCCGAGGTGGGTGCTCTGGCACGTGAAGATCAGCGTCGCAACCGCCCGGAGGCTCTTGCCGCAGTGCTGCGCGGCGTCGGCAGCGGCGAGATGGAGCCGCTGTGGGACAGGCTCCTGGAGTTGACGATGCCGGTCACCGTGTTGGTGGGAGACGGCGACGCCAAGTTCCTGGCGCTGGGTGAGCGGATGGTGGCGCTACTGCCCAACGCGGAGTTGGTCGTCGCGCCTGGCGGGCACGGCCTGCCCTTGGAGAATCCCGAAGCAGTAGCCCATACGATTGACAGGCGATAACCGGCCGCTATCAGAGCGGATCGACGCCGAGCCCATCACCCGTCGGTAGGGAGATCTCGCCCTCCCGCACCGGTAGCG
>CAYNGQ010000128.1:0-1735 GCA_964396735.1 uncultured Solirubrobacteraceae bacterium
CAACGCCCCACGGCGACATCGACGTGCTGCACGACGCGCCCGGCGCCGCCCCGTTCTCTCAGCTGCGCGAACGCGCGCTCGTGATCGCGGTGGGCGATCACTCGATTCCGATCGCCGGACGCGACGATCTCATCAGGATGAAGCGCGCCCGTGGCAGGCCGGTGGATCTGGCCGACATCGCCGCGCTCACCGAGGCGGAGCACAGGGATTGACGAACCTCACCGCCCCGTCTGCGCGTGGATCGCCCGCTGCACCTGCTCGCCCCTGGGGGTGAGGGACCAGGCGTTGGGTTCGCCGCGGCCCTGGCGCTCGACGGTATTCGCGATCAGGCCGAGGTGCTCGAGGCGCCAGAGGAGCTTCGACATCTGGCCCTGGTCGGCGATGCCGGAGGCGTCGGCCACGCCGCGGCTGGAGGCCCCCGGGCGCTCGGCGATCGCCATCAGGACGCGCACCGTGCGGTAGGTGAGGCGCATGTCGAGCTCGCGCAGCGGGTCGGCGGGCGTAGCCGGCGCCGCGGGCCGCCGGCGCGGCCTTGGCGAGGGCTGGTGCAGCTCGCGCACGGCCGCCTCGGGGCCCTGGTAGGGAAGCACGATCATCCCCATCAGCTCGTTGAGCAGCCCCGCCAGCGGCTTCGGGTCGCGCGCGCTCAGCCGCGCGTGAATCACCGCGAGGACCGCGCCGACCGCGCCTTCGGCGACGATCCGCCCGGGGCGCGCCTTCGCATCCGCGCCACCGCGGGGCCGAGCGCCTCCCCGGTGGACCGCGTCGATCAGCGCCTGCACCACCGTCGCGCGCCGTTCGATCACGGGCCGCTCGGCGGCCAGCGCGTCGACGACCAGCAGACCGCCCATCGCCGGCTCCTCGTCGAGGAACCCCAGCAGCGCGGCGAGACCGGCGCGGATCCGCTGCTCCCACGCGCCCGCGGTCCCGTACGCGGGGAGCACGATCGCCGCGGCGCGCCCCAGCGCCTGCTCGAACGCGGCGAGCAGGCAGTCGTCGCGGTCTGAGAAGAGCTCGTAGAAGGTGCGGCGCGAGACGCCCGAGCGCTCGACGACGTGGGCGACGGTGATCCCCGCGACGCCGCCCTCGCGCACCAGCTCCGTGATCGCCGTGACGATCCGCGCGCGCTGGATCTCGCTGACGCGCTCGCGGCCCGGGGCGAAGCCGTTGGCTCCGCGGGCGCCGCGGGCGGGCGGCGCGGCGCGGCTCTCCCGAGCGCCCCCAGTCGGGGCCGCGGCTCGGTCCCCCCGGGCACCCCGGGTCGGGACCGCGCCGCGACTGCGCGAGGAGGCCACCTCGGCCACCGTCTCGCCACCCACCTGCCTACGCCTTCTTCCCCTTCTTCTTGCGCTTGCTCTTGGCGGCCTTGTGATGGCGCCGCTTCTTCTTGTGGCCCGTCTTCTTGGCCTTCGGGCAGCCCGTGACCGCGATCTTCGTGCTCTGATCGAGCACCAGCCCGTTCTGCCCCACCATTTCCGTCGGCATGATCAAGCTGCCCTTGCAGAGGTTCCCGTTCGCGGTCAGCGCCGGGTATTCACGCTCCGGGAACGTCAATTCGAACTGGGAGAACGGGACGTCCGGGACGGTGCTGAAAGTCGCGCTCGTGATCCCCTGTTTACTGATGAACGTTTCCCCATGCACATCCACCTGGATCCCGTTTTCCCCTGAGAGGACCATGATCAGTTCCGGGTACTTCGCGCCGCCGTGGGAGACGAAGTACGCCGGGCCCGTCAGG
>CAYNGQ010000129.1:0-3745 GCA_964396735.1 uncultured Solirubrobacteraceae bacterium
GGCCGATCGCCCCCAACAGGTCTTCTACGAGGACGACGTCGAACTCGGTGAGACCCTGGAACTCGAGGTAGTGGAGCAGCGCGTTCTCGTGACAGGTGCCCGACGGACCGAGCGTGATGAACGTCGGGCGTGCCATCACACCTGCGCTCTGGAGAAGGCCGCGATCAGTTCGTCCTCCATCTCGCAGGTGGCTGCGATCAACAGCTCGAAGAGATCTGCGACGAAGTCAGTCGGTAGATTGACCTCCGCGGCACGCCCCAAGTAACGAGCGCGCACCTCGGCGACACGGTCGGGCTGCATCATTGGGATGTCGTGGGCGTGCTTATAGTGCGCGATCTCCCGGCATACCTCGAAGCGCTCGCCGAGCAGGCGCGCGATCCCCTCGTCGAGGGCGTCGAGACGGCGGCGGAAGGGGTCGAGGCCGTTCACGTGGGCGCCCCCGCCAAGCGCGCGCTCTCCTCCCCGACGCCGGCCGCCGCGACGCGGCGGGCGCGCCAAGCGCGCTCATGCGTGCCGGCGCCGCCATCTTCGAGCAGGCCGGTGGCGAACGCGTCGCTGCACGCCGCAAGCGTGTGCAGCGCATAGCCGCCCTCCTGCACCACGCACACCGGCAGCCCGCAAGCCGCCAAGAGGCGGCCGATCGGTGAGAAGATCGCCGGCGGGAGGCTCCAGGAGCCATGTGGGTCGCCGGCGACGGTGTCGTAGCCGAGCGACACGACCAGCGCGCGGCAGGAATGCGCGAGCGCGTCGATTGAGGCGGCAACCGCGTCGAGGTAGAGGTCGGCGTCGGGAGTGCCCTCGAACTCCACAACGTGTTCGCGAGCGCTGCGCGGGCGCACCGTCAACGCTGGCACGTTGGTGACCGGAAAGGCGTGCAGCGAGTGCAGGTGGGCGTCGGTGAACGGCGCGAGGATGGCGGCGGTGCCGTTGGGATAGTGCAGGTCGAGGTCGAGCACCCCAACCGGCGAAACCCCGCTCTCGCGCAGCGTCCACACCGCGGCGGCGGCGGTGTTGAGGTAGCAGTAGCCGGCCAGCCACCCCGGCCCGGCGTGGTGGCCGGGCGGGCGGCAGAGCGCGTAGGTGAAGCGCGCGCCCGCGGCAAGGCGCTGCGCGGCGGTGATCCCGGTGCGCACCGCCTCATGGGCGGCGGCGACGAGGCCCGCGCGGACCGGGATGTCGGGCGGCAGGCCGGGCGGCGCCAGCTGGGGGAGCACGACCGGCTCGTCCGAGCGGACGTCCCGCAGCGCCTGCAGGTAGGAGGGCCGGTGCAGCGCGCTCAACGTCAGCTCGACCTGCTCGGAGGATGCGTCGGCGCCGAGCGCGCGCACCCCGGGGTGGCGCAGCAGCCCGCGCCGCAGCGCTCCCAGGCGGCGGTTGTCGTCGTGGCCGGGCAGCCGGCGCCCGCCTTCCAGCACCCACGGCGCCTCATCGCGCAGGCCGGGGCGCTGCTCGACCATCAGCAGCTGGCTCACGGGCGACCCCACCGCATCGCATGCGCGCTCACCCGACGCTCCGCATCCGCCATACGAAGCTCGGCCGCATCCATGCCGCTCACGCAAGCCCCCGCCGCATCCGCAAGCCGAGTGGGGTGAAGTCGTTGGCGAGATAGAACGCCTCGGTGGCGGCGAGGCCGGCAAAGCGCTCGCCGGGCAGGCCGACCTCGACGCGGGCGAAGCCCCGCTCCCGGGCGAACGCGAACAGCGCCGCGAGCAGCCCGGCGCCGACACTGACACCGCGCCACGAGGGGTGCACCCACAGGTCCTGGATCAGCGCGTAGCGCCCGGGGACGTGCATGGCGCTCTGCCAGCTGGCGGCGAGCACACCGACGATCGCGCCGTCCGTCCCCACTGTTCGCGCCCCGTCTCGCGCACCGCCCACATCGGCCACGAAGAGCGCCCCCGCGTGTCTGTCGTAAACAAGTTCCCGCGCGGCGGCCTCCATCGCGAGAGCCGGAGGCGGGGTGCCGCCCAGCTCGTGCAACAGCTCACCCACCGCGGCGGCAACCGCGGGGACGTCCTCGCCGGTGGCGGGACGCACGCGCCAGCTCGCCCGCGCCCGCTCCGGCCCCGGCGCGAGGGCGTTACCCGGGGCCGGTGGCGGCGACTCCGATCGAGGACGGGATGCAGCCCCCGCGCCTGCAGCGGACGGGACCGAGCCGCTCATGCCGCGGCGGCCATTGCGTGCGCGGGCTCGAGCTCTACCGTGAACGAGTCGGGCCCCTCGCGGCCGCACGCGGCGCGCGCGATCGCGGCCATCGGCGCGCGCGCCTTGAGCAGGATCTCGTCGAACTCCTCCGCCGGGTCGGACTGCATCACGATCGCTCCGCCCGCGCCGATCGTGGTGGCGTTGGGGCCCCCACCCGCCCGCATCACGATCGTGCGGATCACGATCGAGAGATCGACGACGCCGTCGAGCCCGAAGTAGCCGATCGCGCCCGAGTAGACGCCGCGGGCAACCCGCTCGATGTCGTCGATGATGCCCATCGTGCGCAGCTTCGGCGCGCCGGTCATCGAGCCGCCGGGGAAGCAGGCGCGCACGCATTCGACCGGGGTGCGCGCCGGTTCGAGCGTGCCGGTGACCGTGGAGATCATCTGATGGACGGTGCGGTAGGACTCGATGATCATCAGCTCGGGCACGGCGACGGAGTCGAGTGCGCAGACGCGGCCGAGGTCGTTGCGCAGCAGGTCGACGATCATCAGGTGCTCGGCGAAGGTCTTCTCGTCGCGCTGTAGCTCGGCGCGCAGCTCCTCGTCGCGGCCGGGGTCCTCGGCGCGCGGCGAAGTGCCCTTGATCGGCCGCGCCTGCACGACGCGGTGGCGGTCGACCGACAGGAAGCGCTCCGGCGAGGAGCTCAGCACCGCCAGCTCGGCGCCGAGCCGCAAAAAGGCGGCGAAGGGGGCGGGGTTGGAGCGGCGCAGCGTGCGGTAGAGCTCGAACGGCGGCGGCGAGGCGTCGGTGGAGATCTGGTCGGTGAGGCACACCTCATAGGACTCCCCCGCGGCGAGCTCGGCCTGGCAGCGGTGGATGTCAGCGAGGTACTGCCGGCGCCCACGCCCGACACGGAAGCTCACCGGCCCACCCGCCACTCCGGCGACCGAAACGTCCGCCCCCGCGCCCGAGGCGGCCGGTGCCGTGAGCGCATCGCGAACCGCAGTCTCGGCCACGTCCAACCATGACTGCCCCCCCTCCGCCTTCCCTTCTCCCTCCCGGCAAAGCGCGATCAGGTGGGTGAGGCCCTGCGCGTGATCGACGGCGACCACGCGCGTGGCGAGCATCATCACGGCATCGGGCACGTCGGAGCGGTGGGTGTTGGGAGAGCCGCAGTCGGCCTTGCACTCGTAGCCGAGGTAGCCGACGAAGCCGCTGAGCAGGCCGCGCGCCGGGCCCTCCGGCGTGGCGATCGCGCGGGCGCGAAGCTCACGGTCGAGCACGTCGAAGATCGAGGCCTCCTCGACCGATACCCCCGCCGCGTCGTGGCGGGTGACACGGCCCTTGTGCACGTCGTACTCGAGCACGCAGCGATCGGGGCCGGCGGAGGTGCCGAGGTAGGAGCACTGCGCCAGGCGCGAGGGCGCGTCGGCGGAGTCGAGCCAGAAGGCGTGGGCGCAGTCGCCGAACAGCGCTTCGAACAGCGGCTCGGTGGGGGCGGCGCCCGCGAGCGTGCGCACGCTCAACCGCGGCGACGCGTCGGAGTCGAGCAGACGTGGCACACGCGCGCGCCGCGAGCGAACGCGGGGCGCGCGCG
>CAYNGQ010000130.1:0-1616 GCA_964396735.1 uncultured Solirubrobacteraceae bacterium
CGACGACCTTGTGGTCGGTGCAGAGCCGGAAGTAGCGCCCGATGCCCTCGCTCTCCTTCTCGCGCAGCGACGCGGGACGCCCGAGCAGGCGCGAGATCGGGTAGTTGGCGAAGCCGAGGCCGATCAGGAAGCCGATCACGCCGAACACGTAGCCGAGCAGCAAGGCGACGTCGTTCTCGTCGGTGGCGCTCTCGTATTCGAAGGACGGGCCGTTGATCAGATGGCCGATCCACCAGCCGAGGTAGTAGCCGGCGACGCCGAGGATCACGGCGGTCAGCAGGTTGAAGCCGAGCAGGCGGCGCCACAGTGGGCGCCGGATCGGCTGGGGGGCTGCAGCAGCGTCTGCGCTCGTCGTGCTCATTCTCCACGCCTCAACGGTTCGGGTAGGTAGGTGGTGCTGTACTTGGGAAGTACCTTCGTGGCCGGCGCGAGCCGCTTCTGCTCGCCGTGTATCCAGGTTTCGAATGCGGTCGGGGTCACGACCCTGCCGGCGTTTGACATGAATCCGTGCCAGAGGCCGCACAGCTCGGCGCAGCGCACGGTGAAGTCCTCGAGCTTCGTGGGCTTGACGAAGGCGATGTTGTCGACGCCGGGGTTGGCGTCGGCCTTGACACCGAGCTTGTACGCCCAGAAGTCATGGATCACGTCGAGCGAGGTCACATGGAATTCGACCTCCTCGTTGGCGGGCAGGACCAGTTCGGTCGTCTCGACGCCGCCGTAGGTCGGGTAGCGGTAGGTGAACAGCCACTGCTGCGCGATCACCTGCACCGGCAGCTTCGGGCCTTTGGGCACCGTCAGCGGGTTCGGCCCGCTGCCCGAGCCGGCGCCGTTGCCCGCCTCCAGTCGCACAGTGCCGTAGACCGCCACCCCCAGCACCATCAGCGAGGTGACGACGATCCAGACGCCCTGCACGCGAGCATTGCCGCGGACCGCCGGGCCTTCCAGCACGCCGCCCTTCGGCTGGCGGAAGAAGATCACGGCGTACGCGAGGTAGAACAGCACGAGCGTCAGCACGGGCGTGGCGGTCGCCGCGAGGACCGTGAAGTCGGTGCCGACCGCGCTCGACTGGTCGCTGCCGCTACCGGGTCCGATCAGCGGGCCTATGACCCAGATCACCAGCGGCAGCGCGATCACCGTCACCACCACCCACAGCGTCGCGAAGCGGGCGGTGTGGTTCGGCTCGTTGATCGGCGGTTCGCTCACCGGCTGGCTCATCGGCTCACCGAGGCGGTCGTGAGTCGAGCCAGGCAAGGACGCAGCGAGCGTGGCGTGCTTCGCACGCAAGCGAGCGAGGACGCCGTATGGCGAAGGCTCACGACCGCCTCAGACGACATTGAGGAACCCGTCCATGTAGCCCAGCGTTTGCATTGGGCCGCCGAGCCCGTAAAGGAAGCCGGCGGCGCACGGCACGAAGCACTGCCAGCGGTAGCGGCCCTTCTTGCCCGAGTAGAAGGTGAATTCGACGGTGTTGTGCGCGGCGCCTTCGCAGGGCGCGAATTCGCACTGGTTCTTGGCTTCTTCCGGCACACCCGGCAGCGGAATGAACAGCCCCAGCTGTGGCACCACGAACGTGTGCGACGCTTCTTCGGGGTTGATCGCGCTGACCGCCTTGCCGT
>CAYNGQ010000131.1:0-1611 GCA_964396735.1 uncultured Solirubrobacteraceae bacterium
CTCGAGGATCGCCGTGTGCTCGTCCACCGCCTGGAAGAGGTCGCGGTCGCCCGTGAGCAGCAGCGCGCGTCCCCCCGCCTCGGCCTCTCCACGCGCGAAGGAGAACATCACGTCGTCCGCCTCCAGTTCCTCGCTCCCCTCCACGGTCCAGCCGAGGCCTGTCAGCAGCTTCGGAGCGAGCTCCCACTGCCATGCGAGCTCCGGCGGCATCGGATCGCGGTGGGCGTGGTAGGGGGGGTACAGCTCCACACGGTAGGCGGCCTGCTCGGCCCCGAGACATGCCGCGACTGCTCGCGGCGGGCACGCCTCGATCGCCGCGAGCAGCGTGTTCACCATCCCCAGCAGCGCATTCACCGGCCTGCCCTCGCCGTCCACGATCGCTTTCGGCAATGCGAAGAACGCGCGGTACAGCAGCCACGGCACGTCGGCGATCAGCAGCGGGGCGGGCACTGCCAGAGCGTATGACGCCGTCTACGGAGGCGTCGTGCCGCCGCCTTCGCCCGCGCTCGGGGAGCTGCCGGCGGTCGTGCCGCCTTCCGGCCCGGCCGGCTCTGTTGGCGGCGGCGAGGTTCCGGCCGGGGAGCCGCTGTGCGGCGAAGCCGGTTCGGCCGGCGGGGTGCTCCCAGCCGGGGATGTGGCTTCCGGAGCCACCCCGGCGGGCATGGTGTAGTGGCTGAGGTCGGGCTCGGTCACCGTGCCGTGGGTGGCGCGCACGCTGAAGTACGCCCAGGTGTCGTCCAGCCCGAGGCGTCCCTCCAGTTCGGGGCCGCTCACCAGCGTGTTGCCAGCCGCGCCCAGCACGTATGCCGAGACGATCCGCGGCGAATAACCGCGGCGTAAAACCTCGATGCCGCGAAACGCGCCCTTCACCAAACCGCGCAGGCGCGTCGCCGCGGTGGCGAAGCTCATGCTCTCGGTCCAGCTGTGCTCGGGGCCCTGGTCGTAGGGGTCGGGCACGCCGCGCAGCCACGGCGCCGGGGCGGCGCCGGGGAAGGCGTTCTGGATGCTCTCGGTCATTCCCCCCGAGCTGGCAAAGAAGTAGGTGATCGCCGGCTGCCCGGCGTACGTCACCACCTCCCCGGCGGTGGCCGCCACCGCCGCGTTGGTCTCGGCCGTGTGGGCCTTCGCGCCGAGGTACACCTGCGAGCGCGTGTCGGCGTACACGTCAAAGCGCGATCCGCCCGCGTGGTCGGTGAGCGCGTAGGTGCGGCTCGCCACGGCCTGTGCCTCCAGCGCCGCCAGCGGCCAGCTCGCGGGCATCTCCGCCCCCACCACGCCGCGTACGTATGTTTCCAGCGGGATCGCGTGCACCTTCCCGCCGATCATGACGGTCACCTTTGTCTGCGCCGACACCCGGCCCAGCGCGGTGCCGGTGTAGTAGTGGGCAAGGATCGCCTGGTAGGTGTACCCATGCTCCGCGTACCCCAGCGCCCCCTCCTGGCTCATCCCCACCCCATGGCCGTAGCCTGCACCCTTGATCACGAGCGTCGGAGACGCCTCTGCCGTTGGGACGCCGAGGAGGGCTATGGCGAGCAGCGTCGCCACGAGGGATCGCATGTACCCTGAATCGACCGCAACCACTCCGACCATGAGCGGCGCACAAACGAGCGA
>CAYNGQ010000132.1:0-2509 GCA_964396735.1 uncultured Solirubrobacteraceae bacterium
GTCGCCGACAGCCACGACCTGATCCTGGTGACCGGCGCCCGAGAGAACAACCTCAGGGACGTCAGCGTAGAGATCCCCAAGCGCCGGCTGACGGTATTCACCGGCGTCTCGGGCTCAGGCAAGAGCTCCCTGGTCTTCGACACGATCGCCGCGGAGTCGCAGCGGCTGATCAATGAGACCTACAGCGCGTTCGTGCAGGGCTTCATGCAGACGCTGTCGCGGCCCGACGTCGACGTGCTCGAAGGGCTGACGACCGCGATCATCGTCGACCAGGAGCGGATGGGCGCCGACGCTCGCTCCACGGTCGGCACTGCGACCGACGCCAACGCGATGCTCCGCATCCTCTTCAGCCGGCTCGGGCAGCCACACATCGGCTCGCCCAACGCGTACTCCTTCAACGTCCCCTCGGTCCGGGCCAGCGGTGCGATCACGGTCGAGCGCGGCAACAAGCAGACCGTGCGAGCGACGTTCAACCGGCTGGGCGGCATGTGTCCACGCTGCGAGGGCCGGGGCTCTGTCAACGACATCGACCTCTCCCAGCTGTACGACGACAGCAAGTCGCTGGGCGAGGGTGCGCTCACGATCCCCGGCTACAGCATGGACGGCTGGTACGGGCGCATCTTCACCGGCTGCGGGTTCTTCGACCCCGACAAGCCGATCCGCAAGTTCACCAAGAAGGAACTGGGCGACCTCCTCCACAAGGAGCCGACCAAGATCAAGGTCGAGGGCATCAACCTGACCTACGAGGGGCTGATCCCGAGGATCCAGAAGTCGATGCTCTCCAAGGACGTCGACTCGCTGCAGCCGCACGTCCGCGCCTTCGTGGAGCGGGCGGTCACCTTCGCCACCTGCCCGGAGTGCGGTGGCACCCGGCTCAGCAAGGAGGCTCGGTCCTCGAAGATCCAGGGGATCAACATCGCCGACGCCTGCGCGATGCAGATCACCGACCTCGCCGAGTGGGTGCAGGGTCTGGATGAGCCCTCGGTCGCGCCGCTGCTGCAGGCGCTGGGGCACAGTCTCGAGTCCTTCGTGGAGATCGGGCTGGGCTACCTCTCGCTCGAGCGGCCCTCTGGCACGCTGTCGGGCGGCGAGGCACAGCGGGTCAAGATGATCCGCCAACTCGGATCCTCGCTGACCGACGTCACCTACGTCTTCGACGAGCCGACGATCGGGCTGCATCCCCACGACATCCAGCGGATGAACGAGCTGCTGCTGCAGCTGCGCGACAAGGGCAACACGGTGCTCGTCGTGGAGCACAAGCCCGAGGCGATCGCGATCGCCGACCACGTCGTCGACCTCGGCCCGGGCGCCGGCAGTGCCGGTGGCGAGGTGGTCTTCGAGGGCACCGTCGAGGGGCTGCGCGGCAGCGACACCATCACCGGGCGCCATCTCGACGACAGGGCCGCCCTCAAGGAGACGGTACGCACGCCATCGGGGGTGCTGGAGGTGCGCGGCGCCGACACTCACAACCTGCGGGACGTCGACGTCGACATCCCGCTCGGCGTGCTGGTGGTGGTGACCGGGGTCGCAGGCTCCGGCAAGAGCTCGCTGATCCACGGCTCGGTCATCAAGGCCGGGCGGGATCGGAATGGGGTCGTGTCGGTGGACCAGACCGCGATCCGCGGCTCGCGGCGCAGCAACCCCGCGACCTACACGGGGCTGCTCGAGCCGATCCGCAAGGCCTTCGCGAAGGCCAATGGCGTGAAGCCGGCGCTGTTCAGCGCCAACTCCGAGGGCGCTTGCCCCACCTGCAACGGCGCCGGTGTGATCTACACCGACCTGGCGATGATGGCCGGCGTCGCCACCGTGTGCGAGGAGTGCGAGGGCAAGCGGTTCCAGGCCGAGGTGCTCGAGTACAAGCTCGGCGGGAAGGACATCAGCGAGGTGCTCGCGATGTCGGTGACCGAGGCCGCGGGATTCTTCGGCGACGGCGAGGCGAAGACGCCGGCCGCGCACAAGATCCTCGACCGGCTCGCCGATGTCGGGCTCGGCTACCTCAGCCTCGGCCAGCCGCTCACCACGCTGTCAGGCGGCGAGCGCCAACGGCTCAAGCTGGCCACTCGCATGGCCGAGAACGGCGGCGTGTATGTCCTCGACGAGCCGACAACCGGCCTGCACCTCGCCGACGTCGAGCAGCTGCTCGGCCTGCTCGACGGGCTGGTCGACTCCGGCAAGTCGGTGATCGTCATCGAGCACCACCAGGCGGTCATGGCGCACGCCGACTGGATCATCGACCTCGGCCCCGGCGCCGGCCACGACGGCGGCCGGATCGTCTTCGAGGGCACGCCCGCCGACCTCGTGGGCGGGTGGGAACGAATCCCATCCCTCACCGGCGAGCACCTCGCGGCGTACGTCGGCGGTTGAGCGAGGCCTCGCGGACACGCTGGCAACCTGGGTTGACGTGCTGACGTGCCAGCCGTGACCCACGGGAGCGATACACCCAGGGCGATGCCTGATCCCCAGCTCCAGGCGATCGGGATCCTTGCCGAATCGTGCCAGTTCTCATCAC
>CAYNGQ010000133.1:0-5538 GCA_964396735.1 uncultured Solirubrobacteraceae bacterium
CGACCCACAGTGCCACCAGTCCGCTGTCGTGCTCCCCACCGTGCTCGAGCAGCTCCTCCACGCCGTCGAAGGCGACAAGCTTCCACCCCTGCTCCTCGAGCACCGCGCCGATCCGCTCCCGCGGCCCCTCGCTCGCGATCAGCGCGACCTCGACGCCGGCGTCGAGCGGGCTGGTTGTCGCCGGCGCTTCGATCGACGCTCTGGCGAGGCGGGACTCGGGCATGGCAGAGTAACGGTGGGACCGAGGCAGGACTTACGGCGCCTGGGGCCCTGCCAGAAGTCTCCCAGCGGACGGCCTCAGAGCTCGACGAGCCGGCCGAGCGCCTCATCGCCGGGGGAGAGGACGGCATGGCCGTCGCACTCGACCCAGGCGTGCGCGCGGAAGTCCGGCGCCGGCTGTGCGCCGATCACGAGCTTCGAGGGAATCCCCCGCCGCGCCAGCAGGCGCGTGAGGACCAGCGAGCGGGCCAGGCAACGGGTGTCGCCCGGTATCAGCTTCAGGGTGCGCGCCCCGCTCCACCCGAGACTGCGGGCCTCTTCCAGCGCGGCTGCCGTTTGCGGGGCAGGCGGCGAGGCCTCCGAGCGCAGCGCCGCGACGACCGCGTCGATCGGGGCGCGTCGCAGCTCGCGACGCGCCTGCATATAGGCCGCGACGATCTCCCCGACTAGACGGGCGCGCTCCAGCGGGTCCCGCGGGCGCCCATGTCGGGGGCCGCGCGCCTCCACGGGGTGGGCGTCGGTGCGGCGATCCCGCTCAGCGTGCAGGCTCGCCATCGAACTTGATCAAGCCCCGCGCGAGCAGGGCGTCGCAGAGCTCGCGCATGTCTTGCTCGACGATCTCGGGCGGCTGCGCGTACTCCTCGGCGACAGCCGCCGCGGCGTCGCGCATGCAGACAGCCCGCTCCAGCGCCGCGAGCATGTTGCCTGCGGTCGCATTGAGCCCGTGGTATTGGCCTGTTTGGAGGTTGAACACGACGGTCTCCGACGGGAAGCGGCGGTAGACCACGTGCTGGGGCACCGCGATCCTCGAGGCAGGAAGCACGCGGGCGTCGGGCACCGTCTCGATGGGCTTGGTATCAGACATCGCGCTGGAGAGCATTATGCTTCCATCAACTCCGGCGCCGCGAAGATTCTTCCAACAGTCGGCCGAGGGAGCCGACGCGCATCGCCCGAGCGTGCCACCATGCTCGCAAATTGCGCGCGACGTCTGTGCTTGCGCGCTCATCTCTAGCGCAGGGGAGGTGGCTCGATGAAGTCGTTTACGGCCCTTTGGAGGGCGGTGCCGGCGGTCTGCATGGCCGCGGGCTGCTTGCTTGTCAGTGCCGGTGGCGCGTATGCCGCCGGTGGCGTGAGCCTCTGTATACCGGAAGCCGAAAACGCCGCGACCGTGACGCCCACGAAAGGCGCGTGCCCGGCGAAATACAAGCTGACCGAACTTGGTGCGGAAGGCAAGGAAGGGAAAGCGGGAAAAGAAGGCAAAGAAGGGACGTTCGCCGGCCTCACCACGGCCGAGAAGGAAACGCTGCTGGCGGTGCTTCCGTACGTCAAGTTCGTCAAAGAAGGCATCGATAAAAGGCCGACGATCCAGTTCTCCGGCGCCAACGTGCAGGTCGTCTCGGGAGCCGCCAAAGAGAGCGAAATCAATGGACTCGGGAACCTTGTCGTCGGTCGCGACGAAGAACCGGGTGCGCAGACGGGGTCCAACAACCTCGTTGTGGGCACTTTCAAACAGTCCTTCACCAGCTTTGGCGGGTTCCTCGCAGGGGCGTACAACACCGTGAGCGCAGGCAGCGCCTCGGTCAGCGGTGGCGAATACAGCACCGCAAGCGGGCTGCGCGCGTCGGTGAGCGGCGGCTACGACAACACCGCCAGCGACGAAGGGTCCTCGGTTAGCGGCGGCCAGGTCAACAAGGCGAGCGGTCTCGGGTCCTCGGTGAGCGGCGGCATCGTCAACAAAGCGGCCGGCACCGGCAGCTGGGCGGCCGGCGGCGCCGAAAACGAAGCCACCGAATATTTCGCCGCGGTGAGCGGCGGCCTCCTCAACAAGGCCAGCGGTTTTGGGGCCTCGGTGAGCGGTGGGTCAACGAACGCCTCAGACGGCGAATGGTCCTCTGTGCTCGGTGGCAAGAAAAACACCGCGACCGGGAACTACTCGTCGATCCTCGGAGGCAAAGACCTCTCGCTGTCAACCGAATTCGGAGAGGACTACTAGACACTTAAACGTCATATGCCGGTCTCGCATGCGGAGACCGGCATATGACCACCTGATCCTCTACGCCAGCCCTCAGGGCGTGGACATGAAGCCCAGGTCCTTCTTCGGCGTGCCGACGGGGTATGTCTTGTCGAGGTATTCGCCGTTGCTGCTCCCCGCCGTGAGTTCCGCGAGGTCTCCGTGGTCCTCAATCCTGGGGGTCTCGTACTCGGTGATGTCCTTATCCATGAGCTTCCTTTCGTTGGTGGAGGACGGTGGAGAAGAAAATGATATGGGCTCCCGTCCGGCCGGCAAGACTAGAAAAAGTACCGGTATGAAAAAAGTACCGGTCTGCGTGGGTCATCGGCGATCCTGAGACGTGAGCTCCAACCGGTGCGCGGCGCGGGCCTTGTCGAGCAGCTCCCGCGGATACTCCGGGCGCTCGAGCGCCCGCAGCCACACGTCGGCCAGTCCGACGTTCCACAGCCGGCGCGCTGCTCGGCTGTCGCGAGGATCGGACGCTTCGCGCAGAAGTCGCTCGAGCGGCTCGGTGCGCACGAACGCGCGAACCGGCGAGTCGGGCCGGGCGGGACCGCCGGCGATCAGGGCTTCATCGGTGGCGAGCCCGGCGACCAGCAGGTCGGTGAAGTAGCTCTTCGTGTAGCGGGTACGGACCGCCTCGGGGATGGACCCCGCCAGGGCGTCGCGCAGCAGCGCACGATCGCGGATCGGGTCGAACTGCATCTGAGGAGGGTTGGCGAGCACCGTGCGCAGCAGGTCGAGGTCGAACAGGAAGGGATGGCGCTGGTCGATCCGCTCGTCGATCGTATCGCGGCTGAAATGGGCCGATGCGCCGAACATCTCGCCCGCCTGCGTCAGGCTCCCCGCCAGCGACCGCCACCACAGCGGGCCGTCGAGTCCGTGGGTGGGCAGGTTGTCGGCGAGCCGTGCGAGCGCCGACGTGTCGGCCGGCAGCAGTAGCGATCCCGGCGAGTTCGTGGTGCTCCGGCGCCAACGCTTCACCGCCGGTGGGACGAGGCGGCTGACGCCGTAGATGCGCACCGCTCGAAGGCGCATGCGCAGGTCCGCGTCAGCGCCGACTTCAGGGATGCGCCGGGTCAGCCTCCAGGCCGCGAGTGCCCTGCCGCCGCGCAGCATGTCGGCGATCAGGTGGGGCGCGAATCCGAACAGCTCATCGCCGCCCTCGCCGTCGAGTATGGCGTCGACGCCGAGCTCGCGCGCCCGCGCCATGAGCGGCCTCCACACGAACAGGTTGGGCGTGGCCGGAGGCAGGCTCCAGCGATCGATGTGCTCGAGTGCCGGCGCGAGGATCGAGGCGCGATCGTCGAAAGGGATCAGCTCGACCGGCAGGCTGGTGTATCGGGCCGTCGCCTCGATCAGCTCGCGCTCGTCGGTCTCGGGGTGAGCCGGAAAGACGCCGGCAAGCGCCAGCGCTTCGCTGGCGGATTCCTTCCGCTCCGCGAGACCTGCCGCCACGCACGCCGAGTCGAGTCCTCCGCTGAGGCTCACTGCGGGCCGGCGTGCTCCCTGGGCGGCGCGCCGTACCGCGGCGAATGCCGCCATACGCAGACGCTCGGCGAGCTCCTCTCGCGAGCCGCTGGCGACGCCCTCGTAGCGGGGGCTCCAGTACGGCTTGATCGCCACGGCGCTCGCTGAGAGCAGGACCCTGTGTGCTGGCGGGATGCGCTCGATGTCCTCAAACAGCGTGCGTGCGAGTGGGGTGCTGCCGCGCTCGATCCACTGCACCAGCGCCAGGCGATCCGGTTTGGGTGTGCTTGGCAGCAGATCCACGATCACGCGCTCGTGTTCTGCGAACAGCGCTCCGCCGCCCACGCGAGCATGCACAAGTGGGCTGCCGCCGAGATGGTCGCGAACGATCGTCGCGGTTGCTCGCTCGCGATCGAAGACCACCACGACGAACGTCCCACGCAGGAGCTCGCATGCGTCGCGACCAAACTGCGCGTATGCTCGTGCGATCAACGCGGCTGGCTCCGTCGCGGTGGGCATGCGCAAGCGCTCGCGCAGCTCCTCGGCGTTGGTCAAACGACCGGAGATCCAGCAGCGCCAGCTCCCCTCGGTGGCGGCCTCGGCGTCCACGACCGCCAGCGGGCCGACCTGCTCGACCGTGCCGCCGGCACGCGCGGTGCCGCGCTCCAGGAGTTCCACCGCCCGCTCGCCCCACGCCACTGCAAACACGGGGCTCAGGGCTCCAGCAGGTGCTCGTGCACGATCTCGGCAAGCCGCGTCGCATCCATGTCGGGCCGGACGCGCAGTCGATAGACGCGCTCGCCGGCGGCCAGCGCGACCGCCAGGTCGAGGTGGCGCGCCAGGCGCTCAGGCGTGCGCACCGACAGGTTGAAGGTGCTCGCCAGCAGCGCGAACGGGTCGACCGCCTCGATACGTTCCAGGGGCGGGCCTTGGGGGGAGCGCTCCAGCAAGAACAGCTCGCCCAATGGCGCGGGCGAGGCGGTGGCGCTCAGGTTGTAGCGTTGCTTGTCGAGAGACGCTTCGGGGGTACCGAGGACGGCGCGCTCGCGTGGAGAGAGACGACCGTGCTCGGCGGCTCCCAACTGCAGCAGGGCGGCGCCCGGATGAGCGACCAGCATACCCTCGCGCGGCTCGAGCACGACTGTGTCATCGCTGAGCAACATGGCGCCGCGGCGTAGCAGGGCGGCGGCCAGCGAGGACTTGCCGGCTCCGGACCTGCCCGTGAACAGCGCCGCGCTGTCTCCCAGCACCACTCCGGAAGCATGTATCACCTCAAAGCCGCGCAAGGTTGCCGCCAGCGGCAGAGCTTGGGCGGTGATGAGGGCACTCCACTCGGAGCTCTCCGGCTCGGGATCGCAGATCAGCTCGCTCCCGTCAGGCGAGATCAGGATGCGCCCGAAGCCCGGCGCGCGCATGAGGTAGCCGGCCAGGGGTGCCAGCTCGACGCTGAGCAGCACCGTTTCATCGTCGCGCAACTCGCGCATCACCTTGGAGATGGGGGCAGCGAGGCGCCAGCGCCGCTCGAGCTCCGACGGGTCGAGCCTCACTCGCGTAAGGGGGGAGGGGGTTGGGAGGGGGGAGGGGGTGGCCGCGGAATCGACACCGGGGGGGTTCGCGCCGGCGGTGTCGAACGCTGAGCTGGCCGGGATCCCGAGGATGTCGATCTCGGGGTCGATCTCCAACCACAGGCCGAACGCCGCACCGCGCGTCGCTCGCTCGGAAACGGGACCGACGGGCGCCTCAGGCAGGGTCGGCATCAACGATCTCGATCAGCTCGCGTTCGAGCAGGCCCTGGCAGAGCGCGAGCAGATCGCTTTCGATCTTGGCGGGATCGACCA
>CAYNGQ010000134.1:0-3047 GCA_964396735.1 uncultured Solirubrobacteraceae bacterium
GCGGTGGCGTCGGTCGATCCGTCATCGGCCACCCATACCGGTGCGCTCGGGAAGGCGGTGGCAAGCGCCTCGAGCGTCGCCTCGATCCGCGCGGCCTCGTTGTAGGCGGCGACGATGACCGCGACACGACGGCCTGGGATCGGTGGAGTATCGGAGGTCTCGGGGCTCATCGGATCGATCGGCGCCGGAGGCTATTGTCCGAGTCGTCCTGGATCAACGAGGAGGCTGCGCACATGCCCGAGGTAGAGGCCCACATCACCGGCACCGTATGGAAAATCGAGTGCGCCGTCGGCGACACGATCGAGGAGGGCGACACGGTGGCGATCCTCGAGTCGATGAAGATGGAGATGCCCGTAGAGGCCGAGGACAGCGGGACGGTCACCGAGATCCGCTGCCAGGAGGGCCAGGCGGTCAACGAGGGCGACACGCTCGTCGTGCTGGAGTAGGCCGATGTCCGCGGATACCTCGCCACGCGAGTTGGCCGGCGGCAAGCTGCTGATCGACGAGCCCGCCGCGGGCGTCGTACGCCTGACGATCTCCAATCCGGACAAGCGCAACGCGCTCGACCACCCGATCCTCGACGCGATCTCCGCCACGCTCGCCGAGCTGGCGGCCGGCGGGGAGGCGCGCTGCGTGATCGTCACCGGCGCGCACGGGATGTTCTCGGCCGGCTATGAGATCGGCGGGATCGCCGACGACACCCGCTTTCAGGAAGAGGCCGAGCGGCTCGTCGCGCACCCCTTCACGGCGGCGATCGAGGCTTTGGCCGGGTACCCCTACCCCACGCTGGCGGCGCTCCCGGGGCACACGATCGGCGGCGGCCTGGAGCTGGCGCTGGCGTGCGATCTGCGGATCGGCGTCGAGGGGATCAAACTGGGGATGCCCCCGGCGAAGCTCGGTCTGGTCTACTCGCACACCGGCCTGCGCCGCTTCCTCGATGCGATCGGCGCCGCGCGCACGCGCGAGCTGTTCCTGCTCGGCAGCTACATCGACGCCGCCACCGCGCTGCAGTGGGGGCTCGTCAACCGCCTCGCCCCGACCGGCGAGCTCCAGGACGCGGCGCTCGCGCTGGCGGTGGAGCTGGCCAGCAACGCCCCCCTCTCGCAAACCGGCAACAAGCGCGTGATCGCCGCGCTGCTGCGCGCGCAGGGCACGCTTCCCGAGGAGGTCGAAGCGGAGCTGATCGAGCTGCGCCGCGCCTCGTTCGCCTCGCGCGACCTGCGCGAGGGGATGAGCGCCTTCGCCGAGAAGCGCCCGCCGCGCTGGCGCGGGGAGTAGCCGGCCACCCTGGCGCGGGAAGCGGCCCGTCGCGCCGACGGTCCCCCGCTGCGCCCGCAGGCCGAGCACGCCCGACGGGCCCTACGGGCCGAGCACGCCCAGCAGCCACTCCCTGACCGCCGCCGCCGTCGCCTCAACGTGCTCGTCCATCATCGAGAAGTGATCCCCCGGCACATCGATCGCCGTGTGCGCGACGGCCACGGAGGCCCGCCACTCGCCATCGTCCTCCGGCGCCGCGCCCGACATCGGCGCGGACGCCCGCACCAGCAGGGTGGGGGCGGGGAGCGCCCGCGGCTCCCACTGCTCCATGAACCGGCCGTACAGCGTCATCGCGGTGAGGTTGGCGTCGTTCACAGGCGCGTAGGAGCCGCGATGCCCGCTCATGCCGCCGGTCGCATCCGGGCTCTGGCGCCCGAGCATGCCGCCAAACGCGTACGCGCCCTGGCTTGCGAGCGCACCGCCGAGCGCCAGTGGCAGGGCCGTGCCGAAGGCGCCGCTCCAGTAGGTGTCGATCAGCACCACCGCCGCGGCCCGGACGCCCGCCTCCTCAAGCTGCCCTGCCACCGCATACGCGAGGAGTCCTCCGCTGGAGTGACCCAGCAGCACGATCGGCGCATCGCCGCTCGCGCGCAGCACGGTCGCCGCCAGGGTCTCAACGGCCGACCGCATGCCGTTCGGGACGCGTTCCCCGTCCAGGAAGCCCGGCGCCCGCAGCGCCGACACCTCGCACATGTCGCGGAAGGCCCTGGCGAATCGCACATATTGATGCGGGCCCCCCGTCGCGAGCAGCGATGGCAGACAGACCAGGCCAGCCTGCCCGGGGCCCTCGCAGAGCCGGATCGGCGCGGGAGCCTCGTCCGCGTCCAGGCAGCCGTCGAACGTCGGGCGCAGACTCGCGGCGGTCGCCACCATGCCCACGAACTCGTCGACCCTGCCGAGCTCCTCGGCACGCGCCAGCAGCGAGCTCAGAGTGTCCGCCGGCCCGCCCGTTGCACGCCACCCCGCCGCGGGCCGGCCCGCCGCCGCAGCCTCCCAGCTCGCGCCCCCCTCCCGCGCTGCCGCCAGCTCCGCCAGGAGGCGATCGGCGAGCGCCGCGGGCGTCGGATGATCGAACACCGCCGTCGCCGGCAGGCGCAGCCCCGTCTGCGCACCGAGACGGTTGCGCAGCTCCACCGCCGCCAGCGAGTCCAGGCCGAGCTCGAGAAACAGCCTCTGCGGCTGCACCGCCTCGGCTGAGGCCCATCCCAGCACCGCGGCCACCTCGGCGCGCACCGCCTCGCGCGCCGCACGCTCGCGCTCCTGCGCGGGAAGGCCCGCCAGGCGCGCCGCGAGCGACCCCCGGGCGCGATCGTCGGCTTGGAGACCGGAGGGGCTGGCAACCTCCGCCGTGCCGCCGAACAGTGGATGCGCAGTCTGCTCCAGGCCCGCCGCCGCGGGATCGCCGGCGCCCGACTCACCCGTCCCCAGCCAGTAGCGCTCGCGCTGAAACGCGTACGCCGGCAGACGCACACACGCGGCGCCCGACCCCTCGAACATCCGACCCCAATCCACCCGCGCACCCCGCACCCACACCTCCGCCAGCGCCGACAGCAGCGACCGCGCCTCAGGGCGATCGCCCCGCAACACGGCGGCGACCACCGGCCGATCCCCGTCCTTCTCCGGGTCACCCTCGCGCAGACAGTCGTTGGCCATCGCGCTGAGCACACCATCGGGGCCCAGCTCCAGAAAGCTCCGCACGCCCTCGCCCTCCAGCCGGCGCACGCCGTCCG
>CAYNGQ010000135.1:0-4096 GCA_964396735.1 uncultured Solirubrobacteraceae bacterium
GATCACCTCGGCCTCGGGGGCACGCCAGATGATCGAGTACTGCGGCTGGCTGGAGACCCAGCGCTCGACGTCGGGCAGCTCCAGCGACTCGGCGATCCGCTGCGCGGGCCACTCGCTGAAGCCGATGTGGCGCGCCTTGCCCGCCTGGACGACCTCGGTAAGCGCCGCCATCGTCTCCTCCAGCGGCGTCTGCTCGTCGTAGCGGTGGCACTGGTAGAGGTCCACATAATCCGTGCGCAACCGCGCCAGCGAGGCGTCGATCTGCTTGTGGATCTGCGCCGCGGAGAGCCCGCGGTCGGTGTCGGACATCGGGAAGTACACCTTCGTGGCGAGCACGTAGGAGGAGCGCTCATACCCGGCGAGCACCTCCCCCAGCAGCGTCTCCGAGGCCCCCCGCCCGTAGACGTTGGCGGTGTCGAAGAAGTTGATCCCCGCCTCGAACGCCGCCTTCACGCAAGCCTCCGACTGCGCGCGCTCCACGCCGCCGGAGTAGGTCAACCACGATCCGAGGCTGATCTCCGAGACCTCGAGGTCGCTGGTGCCGAGCTTGCGGTAGTTCACGGTCCCGCTCAGTCCATCCCCAGCGGGCCCTCGGCGGAGCCGCTGAGGAACTGGCGCACGAAGTGGTTCTCCGAGGAGAACATCTTGGCGGCGTCGCCCGCCTCCACGATCCGCCCGCGCCACAGCAGCGCGATGTATTCGCCGATCCGCCGCGCCGAGGCGATGTCGTGGGTGACGACGATGTAGGTGCCCCCATGCAGGCCGTGCATCTCCTGGATCAGCTCGCACAGCAGCGCCGTGCGCACCGGGTCGAGGCCCGAGTCGGGCTCGTCGAAGATCACGATCTCCGGTTCCATCACGAGCGCCCGGGCGAACCCCGCGCGCTTGCGCATGCCCCCTGAGAGCTGGTTGGGAAAGTAGTCGATCGCGTCGGTCAGCCCCACGTCGTTGACGCGTTCGCGCACCCGCTGTGAGATCTGCGCCTCCGACATGTCGGTGTGCTGGCGCAGCGGAAAGGCGACGTTGTCATACAGCGACATCGACCCGAACAGCGCGCCATCCTGGAACAGCACCCCGATCCTGCGGCGCAGCGCCAGCAGCTCCTGCATCGGCAGGCTGGGCACCGACAGGCCCTTCACGATGATGTCGCCGGAGTCGGGGAACATCAGCCCGATCAGGGGTTTGATCAGCACGCTCTTGCCCGTCCCCGAGGGACCGAGCACGGTGGTGATCGTCTGGTCGGGAATCGCCACGTTGAGCCCGTCCAGGACGGGCACTCCACCGAGGCGCTTGTGCACGTCGTAGCAGCGGATCGACCAATCCTCGGCGCCGTGCTCGCTGTCCCAGTCGAACTCCGTGTGGTACTCGAAGTGGGCGGCGGCGTCGAGCGTCGCGCTGTCCTGCGCGCTCACCCCCTCGCCGGCGGGGACCTGCGCACCCTGCTGGTCGAAACGGGGATTCGCGCCGGAGGCGCGTGTCTCCCGGCTTCGGTCCGGCTCCTCCTCCATGCCCGAGATACTAATGCCCGCCGCCGACCACATCAACCATGCCGTCCCGGGCCATGCCGGCCGCCCGCGAGCATACGCCCAATTCTATAACCTATAAGTTATTATATGCCTATGTCCGATCCCGCGGCCCTGCTGCGCGACTCACGCCGCCGCGCAGGGCTGACACAGAGGCAACTCGCACTCCGCATGGGCGTCAGCCAGGCGGCGATCGCCAAGCTGGAGCGCCCAGAAGCCAATCCCACGTTCGAGACCCTCGCGGGCGCTCTGTGGGCTACCGGCCACCGCCTGGAGCTCAATGCCCCCGCACGGCGGAGCGGCGTGGACGAGAGCCTCATCCGCCAGCAGCTCGAACTGTCGCCCCGCGAGCGGCTGAGCGGCCTCGAAGCGATGTACGCCCAGGCCCAGGCACTCACCCTGGTGGGCACACGCAGTCGCGGTGAACATGCCTGAGCATGAATCCCGACTCAACCAGCAGGGGTTCAGACTGCACAGCCTGCTTCGCCACCTGACGGCGGCAGGAGTGGACTTCGTGATCGTGGGTGGCGTCGCGGTCGTCCTCCAGGCAAGCCCCCGCTTCACCCGCGACCTCGACATCTGCTACGCCACCACACACGACAATCTCGAGCGGCTCGGCGAAGTGCTCCTAGACCTCGGCGCGATGCTCCGCGGCGTTGAGGAGGACCTGCCGTTCTCGCCCGACGCGCGCGCACTGCGACGGACACAGACCTTGACGCTGACGACCAGCGAGGGCGACATCGACCTGCTCGTCGATCCCGACGGATCGCCGGATTACGCCACGCTGCGCCAAAGGGCGGATCGCATGGATCTCGATGACCTCACGGTGGCGGTCGCCGCGATCGAGGACCTGATCGCGATGAAGCGCGCCGCCGGCCGGCCGCAAGATCTGGTCGATCTCGAATCGCTCGAGATCGCACGCCGGCGCCGCGGTTGAACGCGCACTGTGCGTCTCATGCTCCACCGGGCACCGACCTCTTGATCGACCGGGTATATACCACCGGTGAGTGCCTGCTGAAGATCGTGCACGCCCGCGCCGCCGCCGCGCCGTAGTATCGCGCCCATGGCGCAGACGATCGCGGTCCTCTCGCAGAAGGGAGGCACGGGCAAGACGACCACGGTGCGCACGCTCGCGGACGCGCTGCGACGCGCGCAGGTGCGCACGCTGGCGGTGGACCTCGACCCGCAGGGCAACCTCTCCGACTACTTCGACGTGCCCCCCGACGCGCAGCCGACGATCGGCGACGTGCTGAGCGGGCGCGCCGCCGCCGCCGAGGCGATCCACGGGGACGTGATCCCCGCCAACCTCAACCTCGCCGAGACCGAGCTCGCGCTCGGCGGTCGCCTGGGCCGCGAGCTGACGCTGCGGCGGGCGCTGGCGAAGCTGCCCGACGACGCCTACGAGCTCGTGCTGATCGACTGTCCCCCCTCGCTCGGCCTGCTCACCGTCAACGCGCTGGTCGCCGCCGACTTCGCGCTGATCACCGCCGAGGCCCAGTACTTCGCGCTTCAGGGCGTCGAGCAGGCGCTCGAGGTGATCGAGCTCGCGCGCGACACGCTCAACCCCGAGCTCGAGCTGCTCGGTGTGCTGCTCAACCTCGCGGACATGCGCACCGTGCACTCCCGCGAGGCGCTCGCCTCCCTACGCGAGCAGCTCGGCGAGCGCGTGCTCGACACGGTCGTGCGCTCCTCGATCGCCTACGCCGAATCGGCCGAGCGCGCCGTCTCGATCCTCGACCACCGCCCCGACCTGGGCGCCGACTACATCGCGGTAGCAGGCGAGCTGCTCACGCGGATGCCGGGGTTCGAGGAGGCTCGGGGGCGGCTGGGTCAACCCGGGTAGCGCGAGTCGAACGGGCACATGGCGTTTGGCGGGAGCTGAGCCAGGACTGATCGCCTGCGTCTACAGCCCCCCGACGTACGCCCCCTGCGGCTCGAAGGGGACTCGCAGCAGCTCGGCCCAGCCCCCGATCTCACCGCGCAGCGCCTCGACCACAGCGCCGGTTTGCTCGTAGAAGCACCACACCAGCACCGTCGGGCCGGCGCCCGAGATCGTGGCTCCGAGAGCGCCGAGCTTGGGGGCGCGGTTTGCCAGCTCGAAGGAGCGGGGGAATAGGTGGGCTCGGTGAGGCTGGTGGAGGCGGTCCTGCAGGCCGCGCGCCACGAGATCCCAGTCGCCACGGGCCAGGCCGAGCGTCAGCAGCGCACCGTGGGCGACGTTGAAGACCGCGTCCTGGAGCGGTACCTCGGTGGGTAGTGCCGCGCGCGCGGCGGCGGTGCGGACGGGGACGTGCGGCACCACCGCCAGCGCCTCCAGCCCTGTGGGGGGGTCGAAGCGAGTGGTTTGGCCGTCGGCGCATACGACGAAGCCGCCGTGCAGGGCTGCCGCGACGTTGTCGGGGTGGCCCTCCAGCTCCGTGGCCAGGTCGAGCAGCGGTGCGTCCAGCTCGAAGATGTGGTCGGCCGCCATCAGGCCCGCGACGATCGCCGCGGCTCTCGAGCCCATGCCGCCGGCGAGCGGGATGTCTGATTGGATGCGGAAGGTGAAGCCGTCCGCGGGGTGCAGTCGCTCG
>CAYNGQ010000136.1:0-7065 GCA_964396735.1 uncultured Solirubrobacteraceae bacterium
GCGTTCTCGGTGGGAACCTTGACGGTCATGTCGTTGTGCAGGATCTTGATCGTCAGGTACTCGCGAGATTCGCCGAGCACCTCCATCTCCTCCTTCTTGAGGACCTTACCGGCGCCGTGATGGGGGTACACCACGTGGTCCCCCAACTCGAACTCGATGCACTCGACTTCGCTTACGACGTCGAGATCCTCCATCAACTCTGCTTCGATTGCCTGGGGAATGGGAATGACTGTCCTCCTTTGTAAATCGAGCCGGCCGGGAATGACCTCGCTCTGGGTTCACGTCTGCAGATAACGGTCCACGAGGTTGATCTCCTGCAGGCGACGAAGGCCCTCGCGGATGTCCTTCGCGCGTATCTCCCCCACTCCCTCGATCGCCTCGAGCTCGGCGTCAGTCGCCGCCAACAGCTCGTCCAAGCCTCCAAACTCCTTGATGATCTCCGCGACGACCAGCTTCGGCAGCCGGGGGATCCGACCAAGGATGCGATGACCGCGCGGCGACACCGCGTAGTCGAGCGTGTTCAGCTTGCGGTCATACCCGAGCAGCTCGGCGAGTCTGCCGAAGTCGAGCAGGTCCTGATGACCCAGCCGCCCCATCTGGTCGAGCGACGAGGCGAACGCCTCGTCGGAGTAGCCCGCAAGGTAGTCCTGCACGAGCGCCGCCTTTTCGGAGGCGGCGCCCACCATCGTCTCCTCGAGCTGCATCTCGATCAGGCGCCCCTCGGTGCCGAGCTCAACGATGTAGCGCTCAATCTCAACCGCCATGCGCGCCGCGAGCTCTGCGCGTTGCAGCACAGTGAGCACGTCGTGCAGCGTCACGCCGCCCTCGAACTCCAGGGCGGTGAGCCGTGTGGAGACCTGGTCGAGGCGGGTGCGGTACTTCTCCAGGGTGGCCAGCGCCTGGTTGGCCTTGGCGAGCACCACCGGGATGTCCTGGAGGATGTACTTGGTGCCGCCCGAGTACAGCGACACCACCTCGCGGCGCTGGGAGATCGCGATCACGAGCGCGTCGGTCTGCTTGGAGATGCGCTCCGCGGTGCGGTGGCGGGTGCCCGTCTCGAGCGTGAGAATCGTAGGATCGGGCATCAGCTGGACGTTGGCGAGCGCGATCTTGGTGGAGTTGGCGTTGAGGATGATCGCCCCGTCCATCTTCGCCACCTGGTAGAGCAGCGCCGGCGCGTAGTCGATGTCGAGCTTGATCCCCCCCGAGAAGAGGAAGCTCAGCTCCTCGGGGTCGCCGATCACGATCAGCCCGCCGGTGCGCGCGTGCAGGATGTTCTCCATCCCCTCGCGCAGGGCGGTCCCCGGCGCGACCATCTCCAAGGCTCTCATCAGGCCGGGCTCCGAGCGTGCTTCGCTATCGAAATCTTCGCCGGATCGTGGAGCCACGCAGGCATTTTACGGCATTGAGCCTAGATTTAGCTCCTCCTCGGGCTGGTCGCCCGGGAAGGAGCGTGGGGGGTGCTGGGAACCGCAGCTAGGCGGCGGCCCGAACCGGACGATCCGGAGCGCGCCGCTCACGTGGCAGCGCCGCCGCGAGCGCCTCGCGCAGGGTGCCCACCTCGCGGGCGCCCGCGCCGCTGCCGGCTGGGGCAAGGACGTCGCGCAGCCCGTATCTGGCGGCCTCCTGCAGGCGGCGCTCGGGGTGGCCTACCCAGCGCAACTCTCCCGTCAGGCCCAGCTCGCCGAAGCACACGAGGGGGGCACCATCGACTTTCCCCGCGCCACTGGCCCCACTCACACCACCGCCAGCACCCGTGCCCGTGCCCGTGCCCGTGCCGCCAACGCTACCCGCCTCGCTCACGCCACCTGAGGATCCCATGCCGCCGCCTGGGACGCCTACGATCGGCACGCCGCGGCGCGCGCCGGCGACGGCGAGCGCGATTGCGAGATCCACGCCGGGCTCGTCCACGCGCACGCCGCCAACCACGTTGACGAACACGTCGTGGCCGCCCACGCCGACGCGGCCGTGGCGAGCGAGGATCGCAAGCACCAGCGCCAACCGGTTGCGATCGAGCCCGGAGGCCACGCGGCGGGGCTGCTCGAGCTCCGAGGGCGCCACCAGCGCCTGCACCTCCACGAGCAGCGGCCGCGAGCCCTCCATCGCCGCCAGCATCACGCTGCCGGGCGCGCGCGTGGCCTGCGCGACAAAGCGCGCCGAGGCGTCCAGCACCTCCACGAGGCCGCCCTGGCGCATCTCGAACAGCCCCGCCTCGTTGGTCGAGCCGAAGCGGTTCTTCAGCGCGCGCAGCTCACGATATGGGCGCTCGCGCTCGCCTTCGAACTGCAGCACGCAGTCCACGAGGTGCTCCAGCACGCGGGGACCGGCGAGCGCGCCGTCCTTGGTGACGTGCCCCACGAGGATCGTCGCGATTCCGCGCGCCTTGGCGAGTTCCATCACGCGCACCGCCACCTCGCGCACCTGGCCCACCGAGCCGGGGGCGCCGGTCAGCTCGCTCGCGTGGAGGGTCTGCACGGAGTCGATCACGCACGCCTCGGGCGCGTGCGCGTCGAGTACCTCGAGCACCGCGTCGAGGTCGGTCTCGGCCACGATCGGCACCGCCAACGCCCCGCGCCCCCGGGGGGAGGCGAACCCACTTGCGTCGCCGTCAGCGGCAGAGCCGGTGGTGTGGGGAGCAGACCGGTCGTCGGGGCTCGCGTCGAGACGCTCCGCGCGCAGCCTCACCTGCCCGGGCGACTCCTCCGCGCTGATGTACAGCGTGCGGTGGCCCGTGCTTGCGAGATGCCCCAGCACCATGTTGGTCAGCGTCGACTTGCCGATCCCGGGCGCCCCTCCGAGCAGCACCAGCGAGCCCGGGACGAGGCCCCCACCGAGCACTCGGTCGAGCTCACCGATGCCCGTCGGCAGGCGCCTCGTGGTCTCGGCGCCGACATCCGCGAGGCGCACCGGCTGGTTGGCGCGTGCCGGTCGATCCTTGCGATCCTTGACCGGTCGCCCGCCGCGACCTTCGCGGCTTGGGGGGGCACGCTCCTCGACGAGCGTGTTCCACGCCTCACAGCCGGGGCACTGCCCATACCAGCGGGCCGACTGGTGTCCGCACTGGGAGCAGACGTGAATCGATTGCGTGCGAGGCACCCTCGCAGGGTACGGTCTGGTGGGGACACTTAACTTTTCCGGCCCCAACCAAATAAGAACGAGACCCAATCTCATTTGGTTGGGGGCCCAAGAGAAAGATCAACACCACGCCCACCCCAGCCGATCAGGGCAGAGCAGGGTGGGGTGGGGTGGGAAGACGAACTGCACACCACAATCTTTCCACCCCACACCCCAACCAAATAAGAACGAGACCCAATCTCATTTGGTTAGGGGCTCAAAAAGAACATCACACCCCCACCGTCCGGAGTGGGCGGGCCGGGGTGGGCTCGCCTCGCTCTACAGGCGTTCGACTACTCGCCGCCGTCGGCGGGCAGGTCGGGCGCGGCGTCGTGATCGTCCTCGCCGTCCTCGACATCGCCCTCGGGGAGCCCTTCCCCGGAGGGCAGCTCGCCGCCGCCCGAGCCGCCGGCCTCGGCGGCGCCGGCACCGACGCCGACTGGGGTCTTCTGCTTCTTGGGCTTGACGATCGTCAGTTTGACCTCGCCCTCCTCGCCCTCGGCGGCGGGATTGACCACGACCGTGGCTCCGGGGACGACCTGCTCACGCAGCACGAAGTCGGCGAGCGGGTCCTCGATGTAGCGCTGGATCGCGCGGCGCAGCGGGCGGGCGCCCATCGCGGGATCCCAGCCCTTCTCGACGAGCAGTTCCTTGGCGGAGTCTGTCAGCTCCAGCTGCAGCTCGCGTTCGGCCATTGACTCGCGGATCCGCAACAGCAGCAGCTCGACGATCTGCGTGATTTCGTCCTTCCCGAGCTTGTGGAAGACGATCACGTCGTCGATCCGGTTCAGGAACTCGGGGCGGAACACCTTCTTCAGCTCGCCCATGATGCGGTTCTTCATGTCGTCGTAGGTGATCCCCGTCTCGTCGTCGGAGACCGCGAAGCCCAGCGGCGTGTTGCGCGCGATCTCGGCGGCGCCGATGTTGGAGGTCATGATCACGATCGCGTGGCGGAAGTCCACCGTGCGCCCTTGCGCGTCGGTGAGGCGGCCGTCCTCGAGAATCTGCAGCAGGATGTTGAAGACGTCGGGGTGGGCCTTCTCGATCTCGTCGAGCAGCAGCACGCAGTAGGGCTTGCGCCTGACCGCCTCGGTGAGCTGGCCGCCCTCGTCGTAGCCGATGTAGCCGGGAGGCGAGCCGACCAAGCGCGAGACGGCGTGCTTCTCCATGTACTCCGACATGTCGATCCTGACCATCGCGTCCTCGTCGCCGAACAGGAACTCGGCGAGCGTGCGCGCCAGCTCGGTCTTCCCGACGCCGGAGGGACCGAGGAAGATGAACGAGCCGGTCGGCCGCTTGGGATCCTTCAGCCCCGCGCGCGAGCGACGGATCGCCTTCGAGATGACCTCGATCGCGGGGTGCTGGCCGATCACGCGCTTGTGCAGTTCGTCCTCCATCCGCATCAGCTTCTGCGTCTCGGCCTCGGTCAGCTTGAAGACGGGGATGCCGGTCCACATCGAGACGATTTCGGCGATCTCCTCCTCGCCGATCGCGGGGCGGTCGCCCGACTCACCGGCTTCCCACTCTTCCTCGAGCTCCCGCTTGCGGTTGGTGAGCTTGCGCTCCTGGTCGCGCAGCGCAGCGGCCTTCTCGAACTCCTGGGCCTCGATCGCCGACTCCTTCTCGCGGCGCGTGGTCTCGATTTCCTCCTCCAGCTCGCGGTTGGCGGGCGGGGAGGTCATCGACTTGATCCGCATCCGCGAGGCCGCCTCGTCGATCAGGTCGATCGCCTTGTCGGGCAGGAAGCGGTCGGAGATGTAGCGGTCGGCCAATTCGGCGGCGGCGCGCAGCGCGTCGTCGGTGATCTGCACCTTGTGGTGCTGCTCGTAGCGGTCGCGCAGCCCCTGCAGGATCTCGACGGTCTGGTCGATCGAGGGCTCCTCCACGCGAATCTGCTGGAAGCGGCGCTCCAGCGCCGAGTCGCGCTCCAGGTACTTGCGGTACTCGTCGAGCGTGGTCGCGCCGATCGTCTGCAACTCTCCCCGCGCCAGCGCCGGCTTGAGGATCGAGGCGGCGTCGATCGCGCCCTCGGCGGCGCCGGCGCCGACGAGGTTGTGGAGCTCGTCGATGAACAGGATGATGTCCCCGCGCTGGGTGATCTCCTTCATCACCTTCTTCAAGCGCTCCTCGAACTCGCCTCGGTACTTCGAGCCGGCGACCAGCGCCGCGAGATCGAGCGTGTAAATCTGCTTGTTCTTCAGCAGCTCCGGCACATCGGCGTTGGTGATCCGTTGCGCCAGACCCTCAACCACGGCGGTCTTGCCGACGCCCGGCTCGCCGATCAGCACCGGGTTGTTCTTGGTGCGCCGCGAGAGGATCTGCATGATCCGCTCGATCTCGGTCTCGCGCCCGACGCAGGGGTCGAGCTTGCCTTCGGCGGCAAGCTTCGTCAGGTTGCGCCCGAACTGGTCGAGCAGCTTCGAGGACTTCTTGCCTTCCGCGCCGCTGCCCGAGCCCGCGCCCGCGGCGGCGCCGGGCGCGCCCGCGCCCTGGCCCTGCCGGCGGCCGGAGGGGCCGGAGAGCATCCGGATCACCTCGTTGCGGATCTTCTCGGAGTCGGCGTCGAAGTCGAGCAGGATGCGCGCCGCGACGCCCTCGTTCTCGCGCACCAGCCCGAGCAGGATGTGCTCGGTGCCGATGTAGTTGTGGCCGAGCGACAGCGCCTCGCGCAGCGCCAGCTCCAGCACCTTCTTGGCGCGCGGCGTGAACGGGATCTGCCCCGAGGTGACCTCCTCGCCGGAGCCGACGATCCGCACGACCTGGGCGCGCACGCGCTCGACGGTGATGTCGAGGCTCTCCAGCACTCTGGCCGCAAGCCCCTCCTCCTCGCGCAGCAGTCCCAGCAGGATGTGCTCGGTGCCGATGTAGTTGTGCTTGAGCGTGCGCGCCTCTTCCTGCGCGAGAACGACAACCTGCCGGGCCCGTTCTGTGAATCGCTCGAACATGGTGCTGATACGACCTCTCGTCTACGATCTTGGTGTCGGTCCGGTCTGCGGGGACAGTGATCCCGGGGTGGGGTGGATCCCCACCCATCTCTTCGTCGCAACGCGCGAGAAAGATGAGCCTCCAGGTCCTATCGCCGCCATAGGACAGTCTACCAACGGGCCCCCCGGCACTCCAGCGGGAACCGTCGCGAACCTTCACGGATGATCGTCGGATCAGCGCCCTGGGCTTCTACGGACGGCCGCAGGCCGGGAGCCGTCGCCGGCAGGCCGCAGGCCGAACTATGAACGCATCGCCGGGAACAGCACGACCTCACGGATCGAGTCGCGCCCGGTGAGCAGCATCACCAGCCGGTCGATGCCGAGGCCGACGCCCGCGGTGGGCGGCATCCCCTGCTCGAGCGCCTGAACGAATGCCTCGTCGTAGGGCATTGTCTCAGCCTCGCCCTCGGTAAGCCTGTCGATCCGGTCCTGCTCGCTGAAGCGTGTGCGCTGCTCGTCGGGGTCGATCAGCTCGCTGAAGCCGTTGGCGATCTCCATCCCCGCCGCGAACGCCTCGAAGCGCTCCACGATCTTGGGATCGTCGGGACGCTCGCGCGCCAGCGGCGAGAGCTCCTTCGGGTAGTCGACGACGAACGTCGGCTGCTTCAGGTTGGGCTCGACGCACTTGGAGAGCAGGTCGTCGGCCATTTGAAACCAGGCGAACCCCTCCGTCTTCAGCTCGAGGCCAACTCGTCCGATCTGCGCGGCCAACGCCTCGGCGGTGGTGCTTTCGCGGAGGTCGATACCCGACTTTTCCTCGATCACGTCGACGAAGCCGACCCGCTTCCACGGCGCGGAGAAGTCCAGCTCGCCGGCATACCCGCTCGCCGCCGCGGCCGCGCGCGCGATCGCTTCGGTGCGCGCCATCGCGCCCTCGTAGTCGGCGTAGGCCTCATACCACTCGACCATCGTGAACTCCGGGTTATGCTTGTGCGAGATGCCCTCGTTGCGGAAGTCCTTGCCGAGC
>CAYNGQ010000137.1:0-3648 GCA_964396735.1 uncultured Solirubrobacteraceae bacterium
GCTCTCCGCCGAAGACTCTGCCCTCTCCTCGGGAGAACGCGTCGAACGGCTGGCGCTCGCCAAGGGCATGGTGCCCGCGTCGCCGGCGGCGCTGCACTTCGACACCGTGCGCGGCCCGCTCGACGCGCGGCTGGCGGCGGCGGCGCTGGCGAAGCCGATCCAGACGCAGACGACCCCCTCGACTCCGGTGGGCGGCGCCACCGCGACTGCGGAACCGAGCATAGGCTCGGCGGGAACCGAAGCGAGTACGAGCGCTACGGACAGCGAACCAAGCTCGAGCACTGCCACCGGTGCGGCAACGAGCCCGAGCTCAACCACCACCACCGGCACCGAAGCGACGTCCGCGCAGCCCACTGCGCCCGAAACGACCGCTCCGCAAGGGCCAACCCCGGCGGCGACGGAAGCCGCACCGACCGCGACCGGTGGCTCCACCGAAGCGGCGAGTACGCCGACCGGCGCCGGTGGCGGGACCCAGGCGGCCCCGGGGGGCTGACGCACCGTGGCAAGCATGCAGAAGCGCGTCGGGGTGCTGTTCGCGGTGTTCTTCGGGCTGCTGGCGATCGCGGCGGGGCGCACGCTGTACCTCGGCGTGCTGCACAGCGCGGCGTTGCGCAGAGCCGCCAACACACAGCAGGTGACGATCGAAGAAGTGCCGGCGCCGCGGGGGACGATCACCGATCGCCGCGGGACGGTGCTGGCGATCTCCGAACCGGCCGATGACATCTCGGTCGACCCCTACCTGGTGAAGGCAGACCCCAATCTGACGAAGGGACTGCTCGGCGCGGCTGAAGAGCTGGCGCCGCTGGTGGGAAGCGCGCAGGCGACGGTGCTCACGGATCTGAACGAGCAGAGCGGCTTCGTGTATCTCGCGAAGGCGCTGCCGGCGGCGCGGGCGAAGGCGGTGACGGCGCTCAACATTCCCGGCGTGTCGGAGACCCCGACGATGCGCCTGGTGTATCCCCGCAACACGCTCGCTGCGCAGGTGCTGGGGATGATGGGCGAAAATGGCGGCCTGTCGGGTCTGGAGTACGCCGACAATACGATTCTGCGGGGGAAGGCGGGCAAGCGGCGGGTGGTGAGCGACGCGCACGGCCAGCCGATCTCGATCGCCGACGTTCACCGCGAGGTGCCGGGCGCGCAGCTGAAGCTGACGGTGGACGCCAACATCCAGCAGCGCACCGAAGCGGTGTTGAGCGCGGTGGGAAAAGTGTTTCACCCCAAAGACGCAACCGCGATCGTGATGCAGCCGGATTCCGGCGCAATCCTCGCGATGGCGAGCTGGCCGCAGCTGAGCCTCGACGACCCTCCCACCTCCAAGGCGACGCTCGAAGCGGCACTGGAGAATAGAGCGGTGAGCTTCAACTACGAACCGGGCTCGACCTTCAAGGTGGTGGCGGTGTCGGGCGCGCTGCAGAAAGGGCTGATCACACCCAACACCGAATTCGACATCCCCGATCAGATTCAGGTCGCCAATCGCACGATCCACGACGCGGAGGAACACCCCGAAGAGATGCTCACCACGGGGCAGATCCTCGCGCAGTCGAGCAACGTGGGGGCGATCACGATCGGCAAACTGGAGGGTGAAAACACCTTCAACGAATGGGTTCACCGCTTTGGCTTCGGGGCGCGGACCGGAGTGGGTCTGCCGGGCGAGGAAACCGGGCAGGTGCTGAAGCCAAGTGAATACTCTGGCTCCTCGATGGGCAACCTGCCGATCGGGCAGGGTGAGCTGGTGACACCGATTCAGATGGCGAGCGCGTACGCGGCGCTCGCCAACGGCGGCATCCTGCGCACACCGCACATCGTGGCGGCGGTGAACGGCCACCCCGCCAAGCTGCCGCGGGGGCACCGCATCGTGTCGGCGAGCGTCGCCGCAGAGGTACGCCAGATGCTGCGCGGGGTGCTGGCGCCCGGGGGCACGGCGAGCGAGGTGTCGGTGCCCGGGTATACGCTCGCCGGCAAGACCGGCACCGCCAGCAAGGTGGACCCGGAAACCGGGGAATACTCGGAAACGGCCTACGTGGCCTCGTTCATCGGCTTCGCGCCGGCATCCGACCCGAAGCTGCTGTGCGCGGTGATCGTCGACGAACCGCAGGACGGCTCGATCTACGGCGGCACGGTTGCCGCCCCCGCGTTCGGCCAGATCATGGACTTCGCGCTGCCCTACCTCGGCATTCCGCCGGGGTAGGCTTCACGTCTGATATGTCAACAGCGCGTGCGCCCGGTGCGGCGCGAGCCGCTCGCGGCCCCGCAGGGACGCCAGCTCGACCAGGAAGCCGCAACCGACGACCTCGCCGCCGAGTTGCTCCACCAGCTCGCACAGCGCCGCCGCGGTGCCGCCTGTGGCAAGCAGGTCGTCGTGGACGAGCACGCGCGTGCCGTGCCCGATCGCGTCGGTGTGCAACTCGAGCTGGTTGGTGCCGTACTCGAGTAGGTACTCGGCGCTGATTGTCTCGTACGGCAGCTTGCCCGGCTTACGCGCCAGCACGAACCCCGCGCCGAGCTCCAGCGCGAGCGCCGGCCCGAGCAGGAAGCCGCGGGCCTCGGCGGCGACGACGCAGTCGGCGCGCAGCGGACGCGCGTACTCCGCCAGGCCGCGCACCGCCAGCGCGAGGGCGTACGGGTCGGCCATCAACGGCGTGATGTCCTTGAAGAGGATCCCCGGCCGCGGGAAGTCGGGGATGTCGCGAATCAGCGCGCGCAGCCGCTCGGTGGTGTCGGTCGTCGCATCAGAGCCGTGCACATGCACATCGTAAAAGAGGCCCCAACCAACAAGCATGAGGCTTGATCTCATTTGGTTGGCTGCCACGAGGCGGGCGGTAGAATCCTCAGCAGCCAATGGAGACGCCGCTCGAACACTTCGACGTGCTGATCGTCGGGGCCGGCCTCTCCGGGATCGGCGCCGGCGTTCATCTGCAGCGGGACTGCCCCGGGCAGAGCTACGCGATCCTCGAGGCCCGCGAGCGCATCGGGGGCACCTGGGATCTCTTCCGCTACCCGGGCATCCGCTCGGACTCGGACATGTACACGCTGGGCTACTCCTTCAAGCCGTGGCGGGACGCCAAGGCGATCGCCGACGGCGAGTCGATCCTACGCTACATCGAGCAGACCGCGCGCGAGCACCGCATCGACGAGCGGATCCGCTTCAACCACCGCGTGGTGCGATCCGAGTGGAGCTCGGCGGATGCGCGCTGGACGGTGGAGGCCGAGCGCGGGGACACCGGGGAGACCGTCCAGCTCAGCTGCGGCTTTTTGCTGATGTGCAGCGGCTACTACCGCTACGACGAGGGCTACACGCCTGAATGGATCGGGGCCGAGCGCTTCGCCGGGCAGCTCGTACACCCCCAGCACTGGAGCGAGGAGATCGACTACGCGGACAAGCGCGTGGTGGTGATCGGCAGCGGCGCGACCGCGATCACGCTGGTCCCGGCGATGGCGGGCAGCGCGACACACGTCACGATGCTGCAGCGCTCGCCCAGCTACGTCGTCTCGCTGCCGGCGGAAGACCGGATCGCAAACGTCCTACGCCGCAAGCTGCCGGCGAAGACAGCGTACGAGATCGTGCGCTGGAAGAACGTGCTGCGCACGATTGCGAGCTTCCAACTCGCGCGGCGGTGGCCGTCAGCGATGAAGTCGCTGTTGCGCAAA
>CAYNGQ010000138.1:0-3060 GCA_964396735.1 uncultured Solirubrobacteraceae bacterium
GCGCGCCCCAGCGCCTCCCCCGCGGCCAGCACGATCGCCTCGATGTTCTCGGCCTCGTTGTAGGTGGGCAGTATGAGCCAGGCGGTGCCGTCCACTGAGGCCACGTACCCTAGTGCACGCACATGCCCGACCTCCCCAACACCGCGATCGCCGACGCCCTCGAGGAACTGGGCGACCTGTACGAGCTCGACGGGGCGATCGTCCACCGCGTGCTCGCCTACCGCCGCGCGGCCGGGACGGTGCGTGAGGCCTCCACCTCAGTGGCGACACTCGCGCGGGCGGGGCGCGCCACGGAGCTGCCCGGCGTCGGGGAGACGTTGCAGGAGAAGATCGTCGCGCTGCTCGACACCGGCGCGATCCCCGCAGCGGAGCGGCTGCGGGCGAAGTTCCCGCCGGGCCTGATCGCGATCACGCGGATCCCCGGCCTTGGTCCCAAGCGCGCGCGGCTGCTGCACGAGCAGCTCGGCATCGACTCGCCGCAGGCGCTGCGTGAGGCCGCGCAGGCGCAGCGCCTGCGCGGGGTCAAAGGGCTGGGAGCGAAGTTCGAGGAGAAAGTGCTCGCCTCGCTGGAGCAGTTGGCCGCCGAGGGGCTGCCGATCGACGGGATGCCCCCACGGCCGCGGCGGGCGCTCCTGCCAGCCGCGATCGAGCTGGGGGAGGCGCTCGCCGCCGGGTTGCGCGAGCACGGTCCGCCCGACGCACACGTGCAACTCGCCGGCTCGGCGCGGCGCGGCACGGACAGCGCGAAGGACATCGACCTCGTGGCGGTGACCATCGAGCCGGAGCGGCTGGCCGCAACGCTCGCCTCGCTGGAGCAGATCGAGCGCGTCGGCTCCTCTGGCCCTGCCGGGGCCCGCGGGCGCACGCACTCCGGCCTGAGCGTCGACCTGCGGATCGCCGCCCCCGAGCAGCTCGGCAACCTGCTGCAGCACTTCACCGGCTCCGCCGCGCACAACGCCGCGCTGCGCGAGCTCGCCGTGCGCAAAGGGCTGCACGTCTCCGAGTACGGTGTGCTGGACGACGCGACCGGCACCACGCGGACGTGTGCGACCGAGGCCGAGGTCTACGAGCTGCTCGGCCTCCCCTGCATCCCACCAGAGCTGCGTGAGAACCGCGGCGAGCTGGAGGCTGCGATGGGGGAGGGAGATGATGGATGGGCCCGCCCCGGCAGAGCCGGCGGGCCGGATAGGTCGCGCAACGTGGCAAGGGTGGGCAAGGCGGAGACCGCGCGAGGACTGCCAGAGCTGATCGAGCTGGCCGACATCCGCGGCGACCTGCACTGCCACACCGTGGCCTCCGACGGCAAGGCGACAATCGAGGAGATGGCGCAGGCCGCGCAGGCGCTCGGATACGAGTACCTGGCGATCACCGACCACTCCGCCTCGCACGGCTTCGGCAATGACGTCTCCCCCGCGCAGCTGCGCGAACAGATCGAGCGCGTCGGCGAGGTGGCGCGGGGGCTCGAGGGGTTCACGCTACTGGCGGGCAGCGAGGTCAACATCCTGCCCGACGGCACGCTCGACTACGAGGACGATCTGCTCGCGCAGCTCGATTGGGTGGTCGCGAGCATCCACACCGCCTTCGGGATGAGCGAGCAGGGGCTCACCGAGCGGATGATCGCCGCGATCGAGCATCCGCTGGTGGACGCGATCGGCCACCCCACCGGCCGCCTGATCGAGCGCCGCGAACCCTATGCCCTCGACCTGGAGGCGATCTTCGCGGCAGCGGCACGCACGGGCACGATGCTCGAGATCAACGCCAACCCCGACCGCCGCGACCTCTCCGAGACACACGCCCGCGCCGCCGTGCGCGCGGGCGTGCCGATCGTGATCGACTCCGACGCCCACCGCCCGGCGACGCTGCGAAACATGCGCTGGGGCATCCTCACCGCGCGGCGCGGCTGGCTCACGAAGGGTGATGTGGTCAACACGCGGCCGTGGTCGGAGCTCGCGGGGTTGCGTAAACGGGTGCGCGCGGCTACGCCCCCAGCAGCCGCGGCAGCAGCTCCCGCGCGACGATCCGGTCGACCGCGGCGACGGTGAAGGGCTCGACCAGCCCGGCGGCGCGGGCGGCGTAGCCGTCGCCGGCCGGCGCATCGAGCGCGCAGCGCAGCGCGGCGCCAAGGTCCTCCCCCACGAGACGGGCGTCGAGTTCGCGCGCGATCGGCAGCGCGACGTAGCCGCCGGGCGCCGGGGTGGTGACCAGGCGGCACCCCTCGGCGAGCGCCTCCAGTTGGGCAAGCCCGTACTCCTCGCGGCGGGGCGCACACGCAAACACGCGTGCGCGGCGCAACAGTGCACGGTAGTCGCGTTGATCGAGCGTTCCAACGGCGTGGATCTCCTCGTCGGGCAACTCGATCCGGTTCCCGCGCAGTCCCTGCCGATCGATGCCCGCGATCACCAGCCGCTCGCCGGGCCGGCGCACGCTCCGCCAGGCCGCCAGCACGCGGTCGAGCCCCTTCTTGCGGGGATTCGCCGCATAGGTGATGGCCGCGATGTCGCGCTGCACGGGATCGGGCGCTCGGCCGGCGACCCTCGCGGCGGGGGCTGACTCCGGGAGCGCCTTGTTTCCCCACGGCTGGTAGCCGCCAGCCGGCGAGGAGCCATCCTCACCAGGCGGGCAGGCGGCTATCGGCGAAGACACCACCAGGGCACGCGCAGGGTTTAGGTCCCCGCCCACCGCGGCGGCGGCCTCCGCGAGCGCGCCCGCGCTGGAAGGCAGCAGCAGCGGGGCCTGGCGCAGCCGACGGCGCTCCAGCGGGCGCTGCCAAAGCCCGTGACGACCAGGGCGATTAGCGGCGGCGGGCGAGTCAAAGCGGATCGCCCCCGGCAGCGGCCACAGCAGCGAAGCGGTCGTGGTGGAGTAGATCACCGAGCGGGGCGGCTTCCCCCGCAGCTGCGCGAGCGCCTCCACGGCGGCGTGCCGTGCGGCGCG
This sequence comes from uncultured Solirubrobacteraceae bacterium, assembly GCA_964396735.1. Lineage (GTDB taxonomy): Bacteria > Actinomycetota > Thermoleophilia > Solirubrobacterales > Solirubrobacteraceae > Palsa-744. The sequence goes on from CAYNGQ010000138.1 coordinate 2,935, forward strand.
CGCCCAGCGCAGGTCGGTGAGCATCAGCGTGCGTATCTCCTCAGGACGCGCGGCGGGCGCAACGACAACACGCGCGCCGGCCCGCCGCAGCGAGCCCACCAACTCCTCGTCGGCCACGCGCAGCCC
>CAYNGQ010000139.1:0-1581 GCA_964396735.1 uncultured Solirubrobacteraceae bacterium
CACCGAGCCGTACAGGATCGAAGCGAGCGCGATCAGCAGCATCAGCAGCTGGAAGTGCACGGCGGCGCGCGGGAACAGCGGCAGCGCGATCGCCAGGAAGCCGTAGGCGCCGACCTTGGAGAGCACCCCGGAGAAGACCATCAGGACCTCGACTGGCATCGCCCGGTATCCGTCGGGCATCCACCCGTGCAGCGGGAAGGCGGGCATCTTCACGAGGAAGGCGGCGGCGAAGCACAGAAAAATCCACTCCTGCGAGCCGCACGATAGAGGCAGGGAGTGAAGCGAGGAGAGCACGAACGTGATTGGCGTGCCGTGCCGTTCGGAGGCCAGCACGCCGGTGGCGATCGCCGCGGCCAGCATCAGCAGCGAGCCGACCAGCGTGTAGATCACGAGCTTGATCGTCGCTTTCACGCGGTCCGGCCGGGGATGGGATGCCCGCTCGCCCGTGGGCACGGAGGGCTCCCAGTCGACGCCGACGAGGAAGTAGAAGGGGATCAGCATCAGGTCGAAGAAGGCGACGAACAACGCGAGGTCCTGCGCAAGGAACGCCCCCAGCACGGCTGACTCGGCGAGCGTGAAAAGGAAGAAGAAGAGCGCCGGGCGCTCCGGTTTCAGCGCGCCCTTGCGCACGTTCAGCGAGAGGGTGGCCGCCGCGAACAGCAGCGTGGTCAGCCCCACGAGGAAGACGTTGAGGCCGCTGACGCCGAGCTTGTAGTGGATGCCGAGGGCGGCGATCCACACCACGTCGGTGACGTGCTGCAGGCCGGCGCCCGAGTGGTAATCGGTGATGTAGCCGATCGAGAGGCCGAGCGCGGCGAGCGAGCCGAGCAGCGCGATCCTGGCGGGCGCACGTTGGTTGGCGCCGGCGAAGAGAGCACCAACTACTCCAGACGCGAGGGGCAGCCAGATGAGAATCGAGAGTGGTGGCATCGCGGCGGCTCAGTCGGTGGCGGGGATGAGTTGGTTGATATGCAAAAAGTTCATGCCAACCACCAACTGGTCCAGCTGGCATCCCAAAAACTCACGCAACAGGAGGGCCAGTTGGTGGTTAGGGTGCAAAAAGTTCAACGCAACAGCTGCCCCGGTGGTCTGGTTGGCGTCCGAAAAGCTCATGACTGCAACAGGAAGTAGAGGCCAACGGCGCCGACGCCGAGCAAGAGCAGCGCGGCGTAGTAGCGCAGGAAGCCGCTCTGCACGGCGCGCACCGCGGCGGAGCCGGCGCGCACGACGCCGGTGGTGCCGCCGATCAGCGTGCCGTCGACGAACACACGCTCGAAGGTGCCGCGCGCCCAGCTCCCGGCGGCGGCGGCGGGGCGCACGATCAGCAGATCGATCGCCTCGTCGAAGTACCACTTGTGCCACAGCAGCTCGTACACCGCACCGAACCGCTCACGCGCGCGGACGGCGATCGCCGGCTCCTTGACCCAGATGCGGTAGGCGATCGCGATACCGGTGAGGCCGAGCACCGTGCCGAGGCACAGCCCGAAGATCAAGAGGCCGTCGCGGGTGTGGGGTTCGTACAGCGGCGAGGTGGCGAACGTGGGCCGCAGGAAGTTGACGATCACGTCGTCGACTTCGGGG
>CAYNGQ010000140.1:0-2494 GCA_964396735.1 uncultured Solirubrobacteraceae bacterium
GACCACCTGCGCGGGCACCACCGCCTTAACCTGCGCGCTCCCGACCAGGCGATCTCGGTGGTCGCGCGCTGTTAGCTGTTCGCTGCGCGAAACGTGGATGAGCCAGCTCTGCGCCGGACGCTGAGCGTGCTGGAGGAGATCGCGGTGGATCGCACGATCGCCGAGTCCGCCGGACGGGTCCGGCGGACTGCCGGCATTCCCGTGCCCGACGCGCTGATCGCGGCCACCGCGCTCGAGCACGAGATGGCGGTGATGACCCGCAACCGGCGTCACTTCGAGCTGGTCCCCGGCCTCACGCTAGAGGCCCCAGCCGCGTGACGAGACAGGCCACGCAGCCAACCGGCCGGATACGTACTATCGATCGTGCCTGAAAGGATTCTCTACACGGACCGAGCCGATCCGCTGGCCGTCGTTCAGATCCTCGCTGAGTAACCGCTGGCAGCCGCCGCGGGCGGCGGCTGCGACTACAAGGCCGTCCCGGTAAGAGAGCTGTGCGGTGCGGCTGATTTGGGTCCCGTGCTTGACGAGCTCGGCGTCGATCGGCACGACGGTGAGAAGCGTAAGCCAGTCGAGCGCCTCGGCCGCCTTGTCCTCCGGGATCGGCTCGGCAAGCTTGCGGGTGACCGTGACGTAGAACTCACCGAGGATCTGGGCGCTCACCACGAGCTTGCCGTAGCGCTTCGACTCGAGCGACCGTCGAGCGATATCGCGCTTTTCAGGCTCGGAATCGTCAACTGCGTAGACGAGCACGTTCGTGTCCACGAACGTGCTATCGCTCATAGAGATCGTCGCGCGTCCACTGGCGACCACCAGGCCCGCTGCCTGCATGAACCGATTTGGCGAACGCCAGGAAGCCGGCGATGCCGGAGGAGATCGAGCCCCCGGAGGCAAGCTCCTCCAGATAGCCGCGCACGAGCGAGTTCACCGAGGTGTCCTGTTCGAGGGCGCGGATCCGGGCTCGCTTGAGCAGTTCGTCATCGATGGAGAGCGTTAGGTTTGCCATCTCATTCTACCCCGTGTAGCACGGGTTCAGTGTAGCACGGTTGATCGGCGTTCTGGACCACAATCCAGTGGCGTTTTGGACCAACCTGCCTCACCCCTCGAACACCTCCACCACGTTCGAGACCCCCGCGGCGAATGGGTAGTCGGCCTCCGCTTCGGAGAGGACGCGGAACTGGTAGCGGGCGGGGCCGGGGAGGCGGAAGCGGTACAGGTAGGTGAAGCGTCCGCCCGCGTGGGTGCGGATCACGTGGAACTCGATCCAGGGGCCGCCGGGGGAACGGGCCTCGAGCACGAGCTGCTTGCCGCCGGCTGGGATCGGGCCGCCGCGCAGGCGGCCGCTGAAGTGGATCGTGCCGCTGGAGGCCGCCGTGCGCGGGGCGATCTGCAGGTGCAGCGCGGCGGGGATCGTCAGCGTCAGCCTGCGCAGCGCCGCCGGTTGGGCGTCGGCCGAGCTCTGCCGGTAGCCGATGCGCAGCGCGGTGGAGGGGAGGTTAGGGGGGAGGGTGAGGCTCCAGTGGCCGTTCGCGCCCGTGCGCGGGGCGGCGAGCAGGGTGGTCGTGGCGCCCTTGTAGTCGGGCGACTCGCAGACTTCCAGCTGCGCGTCCGCGATCGGCGCCCCACCAGCCGCGGCGGCGCCGTGCGAATCTCCGCTCGCGCTCGCGGGGCCGGTCAGCGTCCCTTCGATGACGTGCGCGGGGCCGTAGCGAGCGCGCAGGCGAGCGCCCCTGTGCCCCTTCCAGCCCGCGGTCAGAACGGGGCTCTGGCCCGCGCCCTGGCCGCTCGCCGCGATACCCGCGGGGCAGATGGCGGGGGCAGGGGGGCTGGGGAGCACCGGGTTCGCGACGTCGATCTCGCGGTCGAGCACGGTCGCCGAGTTGCCCGCGGGATCGAGCACGCTGACGATCAGATGGTGCTCACCGTTGCTGATTAGCGTGGTGTCGAGTCCCACGCCCATGCTCGCCGCCTTCGGGCACGGCTGCAGGTAGAGAAACGCAGGCAGCCCGTCAGTGCTCTGGCCGATGTCGCGGCAACGCCCACCGTTTTCGTTTGGCACAGTGCTCTGCACGAGCTTCCCGTCGACGTTGAACGTCACCTCCCAGATCCCCGACCCCGGGGCGCTGGCGTTGAACAGCACGTCGCTAACCCCGTCCACCGGCGTTTCGGTCGCCAGCGGACCGCGCACTTCCGCCGCGCTCGGCCCCGCGGTCTGTTCGAGCGTGACATCGGCGGCGTAGAGATCGACGACCGCCGCGTAGCCATTGGCGTCTCCGTGCTCGGCCGGGCATTCGACGCCTTTGACGCCCTCACAAGAAGCGCTCAGATACAGGTGCGAGCCGAGGTTGGCAGCAGGCACAGGTACTCGGTTCGCCGCGGCAAAAGGATCCGCGGGATCACCCTCTCCCTTACATCCAAACTGAAACACGCAGCTACTGAAGATCTTGCTTTCCTGCGGCCCCGCCAGCAAGAACTCATAGGTCGCGTCAGTTGCTTC
>CAYNGQ010000141.1:0-6308 GCA_964396735.1 uncultured Solirubrobacteraceae bacterium
CGCCCGCCCGGCGATCCCCGGCAGCACCCCCAGCGCGACGCTCCCGAGGCCCCCGACGGCGACGACCGCGAGCATGAACCCCCGCTCGGCCCCGCGGCGCGCGATCGCTGTGGGCAGCACCGCGCAGCCCGCGATCCCCGCCACGATCATCCCCACCAGCAGCGCCCCCGCGGCGGTGTCCGAGACTCCGGCGGGGTGCAGCAGCGTCTGCAGCCACGTGGAGAGCGCGACGAACACGCCGAAGCCGAGGAACGCGAGGCCCGACATCACGCGGATCTCCGGGCGCGCCCACAGCGCGCGCGCGACGCCTCCTTCGATCGCTGTCTGCTCTCCCTCGCCGCTGCCGCGCCGGCGTAGCGCCAGCGCGAGCGCGACGGCGGCGAGCACGGCGAGCGCGGCCTGGATCTCCAGCAGCAGCTCCAGGCGCGAGGCGCCCAGCAGCGGGCCGAGCAACAGCGCGGCGAGCATCCCGACGAAGCCGGCGGCGGCGGCGAGCGAGATCCCGAGCGCGCGCGAATGCGTTGGCAGGTATTCGCCGGGGAGCTTCGCTACCGCGCTCATCACCACCGGCTGGGCGAGCGCCACCAGCGACTGCCCCACCAGCGCCCACGCGAACGTCAGCCCGCCGAGGCGCACCAACCCACCCGCCGCGACCAGCGCCCCCCCGAGCGCGAGCGAGGGGCGAAACCAGCGATCGAGCAGTGCGCCCGCGGGAATCGCCAGCACCACGTACAGCAGCGGGAAGATCTCCGCCAGCCATCCGATCGCACCGACCGACACCCCGTAGCGGTGGGCCGATTCGGTGGTGATCGCCGCATATGTGAGCCACAGCATCTGCGTGGCGGCCGCCACCGCGCCATACGCGGCCACCACGCGCCAGCCCACGGCAGGCGACTCCCGCGCGCCACGCCGCCCCGCCATGTTCTCCACGGCTTGCATTTCGGGCTCTTCCTAGCACAAACGGCACTCCAGCCAGCCGCGGCCCGACCTTTCCTGGCGCGCCTGAGCCGGCCCAACACTTTCGATATTCAGGTCCGTCCCGGATGGGCCGATATGTACAACGTGGCCCGGGGAGAGCGACAGCGAGCATGGCTGCCGGCCGCCGTGACCGTGTGCGTGGCGGTGCTCACCGCTGCCGGCGCGCTCCTCGCCGAGCGTCGGGCTCAGCACGAAGCGCAGGCGCGGCGGGCGACGCTCGCGACGAACATCCGCACACAGGCGCTGTATACGGTGGACGCGGCGATCCAGCGCACCGCCGAGCTCGCCGCGAGTGTCGGCGCCGACTGGGGTGCACATAATGCGATCTTCGCCGCAGGGTCCCGCGGCCTGGAGCGCGAACCGGGGATCGAGGGCGTGGGGCTGATGGAAGCGGTGACGGCGCCGCAGCGCCGCCACTTCGAACGCGCCCACGGTCCGATCGTGCTCGCCTCCGCGCACACCGGCGTCCGGCGGCGGGCACCACGGATGCGCGAGTACTACGTGGTGCTCGACAGCACCCGCCGCAGCCGCGGCCCCTCGAGCCTTGGGTTGGACGTGGCCGCGGAGCCCAAGCGCCTCGCCACGCTGGAGGCGGCGGCCCGCACTGGCCAGCCGCGCGCCACGCCCACCCTGCGGCTGATGAACAGCGGCGCCGGCACCGTGTTGTACGTGCCGATCTACAACCCCCTGCCGACCCCACCGCCGGCATCCAGCCCGCCCCCACCTGTCCCACCCGGCACCCCACCACCTGCCTCCCCACCACCCGGTACCCCACCACCGGCGGAAGGCACACATGGCCCACTGCGGGGCTTCGCGTCGATCGGCTACAGCTACGCGCTGCTGCGGCCCGCGCTGGTGCGCGCGATACCCCCGGGTACCGCGTTCGCCCTGCGGGAAGGAAGCGTGACGCTGCTCGCGGCCGGCTCGCTGGCGCACCCGACCACCTCGCGCATCGCGGTGGCGGGACGCACCTGGACGCTGGCGGTGGCAGAGCCCTCGCCCGACCACTCGCTGCCGCTGGCGATCGTGCTGGTGGGCGCGATGCTGACGCTGATGGTGGGCACGCTCGGCGTGCAGGCGCGCCGCCGGGAGCGCTACGCGGAGGCGCTCGTCGCGCGCCGCCTGGCGGAGCGCGATCAGGCCGAGCGGGCACTGGAGCAAGCCCGCAACGAGGAAGCGCTCGCCCGCAGCCGGTATGAGGCCGAACTGAAGCACATGGCCGACCACGACCCGCTCACCGGCCTGCTGAACCGCCGCGCTTACGAGCGCAGCCTGGAGGAGCATTTGGCGCGCGGCGAGCGCTACGGTCACGCCGGCGCGGTGATGGTGCTGGACCTCGACTCCTTCAAGGAGGTCAACGACACCCTCGGCCACAGCGCCGGCGACGAGCTGATCGTGCGCGTGGCAGGCGCGCTGGCGAGCCGCCTGCGCGAGAGCGACACGCTGGCGCGCCTCGGCGGCGACGAGTTTGCGATCCTCACCCCGATCGGGGAGCGCGAGGAGGCGGAGAGCCTCGCCGACTCGCTGCTGGGGGTCGTGCGCCAGGAGCGTGCCCCGCGCGGGCCGGGTGGCCGCGAGCGGCCGATCACCGCCTCGATCGGCGTGGCGCCGCTGCAGGGCGCCGAGCAGCTGAGCGCCGAGGAGGCGCTGATCAACGCCGACCTCGCGATGTACGACGCCAAGGAGGCCGGACGCGATTGCAGCGTCACCTATGGCGGCGCCGGCCGCGGGCAGGCGCATATCGAGGCGCGATTGGAATGGGCCGAGCGGATCCGCGCGGCGCTCGACGAGGACCGCCTGGTGTTGCATGCCCAGCCGGTGGTGGAAACCGCGACCGGGATCACCACGCAGCACGAGCTGCTGGTGAGGATGGTGGACGTCCACGGCGATCTAATTCCCCCCGGCAGCTTCCTGCCGGTGGCAGAGCGCTTCGGCCTGATCCGCGAGATCGACCGCTGGGTGGTGACCCGCGCGATCCGGATGCTGGGCGAACACCGCGCGGCGGGCCACCGGCCGATCGTCGAGATCAACCTCTCCGCCCACTCGCTCGGGGACGCGCAGCTGGCGCTGCACATCGGCCGCGAGCTGCGCGCCGCGGGGGTGGCGGCGACGCAATTGATCTTCGAGGTGACCGAGACCACGGCGATCGGCAACATCGCCGCCGCGCGCACTTTCGCCGAGCGCCTCGGCGAGCTGGGGTGCCGCTTCGCCCTGGACGACTTCGGCGCGGGCTTCGGCTCGTTCTACTATCTCAAGCACCTCCCCTTCGATTTCATCAAGATCGACGGGGAGTTCGTGCGCAACTGCACCTCCGACCCGACCGACCGCCTGGTCATCCGTGCCGTGGTGGAGCTGGCGCGGGGAATGGGCAAGCGCACGATCGCCGAGTTTGTGGGCACCGAGGAGACGTACACGATCCTCCGCGAACTGGGCGTGGACTACGCCCAAGGTTTCTACCTCGGCCCGCCCGCGCCGCTGGAGAGCTGGCTGGGCATGCCCTCTTCGCGCCCGCGGTAGCGCATACCTCCCCGCGAGGCCACGCCGCACGCCCTATCGAGAAGGCCTTAACGGGATCGGCCCGCCGGGGGCAGCGGGCCGATCAGGGAGGGAATGAGGGAGGGATGCTCCTCGTCCGTATGTTGCCCGGATGTCTCAAACCCAAACACGGATTTGTCCAGTTTGGAGTTGTTGGAATATGCCCTTACGTGGAGGGCAGCAACGACGGCAGGCGGCGACCCTCGGCGGAATGCCCCTCGGAAGGAGGGGGCACGCGCGACTGCTTGACGTTGTAGAGGCTGCGATCGGCGCGCGCGAGGCAGGCATCGAGGTCCTCGCCGGACTGCCAGCCGCTGACTCCGACCGACCAATCGACCGGGAGGTCCTCCCAGCGCAGGCGCTCGAGCACCCCGCCGGCCTCAGACTGCGAGGTGGCGGGCAGCAGCAGCACGAACTCATCGCCCCCGTGACGCGCGAGGATGTCACCGGCACGCAGGCGAGCCTGCCACTCCCGCCCCAGCTCGGCGAGCACCCGGTCCCCGGCGGCGTGCCCCATGCGATCGTTGATGAGCTTGAAGCCGTTGAGGTCGAGCACCGCGACAGTGAGCGGCGTGTGCGTGCGGTCGGCGATCGCTCGCTCGCGGGCCGCGAGCGCCAGGAAGCCGCTGCGGTTGAGCAGCCCGGTGAGCGGGTCGGTGTCGGCACGCTGGCGCAGGCTTTCGCTGAGGTTGCCGAGCACCAGGCCGGTGGACCAGGCGGTGCCGGTGACGACCACCCACACGATCCCCATGTGGGGCAGCCCGCTCACGATCAAACCCACCGCGAAGCCGACCGAGATCAGCAGCGCCTGCACGACGAGCGCGCGGCGGGAGAAGAAGTGGGCCACGTACATCGCCGTCCACGGGTAGGCGAACGCCGCCAGCATCACCCCGCCGGTGGTGCGCGCGTGGGCGACCATCACGCTCAGCGTCACCGCGCTGAGCGCCATCAGCAGCTGCATGAAGAGCATCGAGGGGTTGCGCGCGAAGACCCACAGCCCGGCGCCGACCAGCAGCGCGAGCGTCCCAACGGCGAGCTCCAGACGCACAGGCTGGTGGACACTCAGCGGAAAGGCCACCGCCGCGAAGCACTCCGCGCCACGGCACGCATACAGCAGCGCGGCGGCCCACACCATCGGCGGGCGCCTGTCGAGCAGCGACCCGAGTCCACCACGAGAGAATCTCGGGAAACGCAGATGGAACATCTGCTTGTTTCTTCGGATGCCCCCGCCCCAGGCTTGAGTACAAAACGACGAAAAAACCCGCTGTTACCCAACAAACGGCGGGCGGGATGGGTCGGCAAGGGTAGGGATTTGTGATCGTCCGCGCGACGCAACGGCAAAACGCGCACCCGGGGACGGGACATCCATGCCCCGTCACGACGGGAGCCGGCACTACGGCGGCTAACCTGGGTGGATGCTCTTCGGCCGCCGCACCCCCACGATGGTCGACCCTGACTCGGCGCTGCCAGGGCGCAGCGAGCCGCTCGCGGTACCAGAGCGCCACGAGGTGCTCGGCACTCCGCTGCGGCTGGACGCCGGCCAGACGCCGGAGGGCCTCGAGCAGGCGGTGTTCGGGATGGGCTGCTTCTGGGGCGCGGAGCGGATCTTCTGGCAGGCCTCCGGGGTGTATACGACGGCGGCCGGATACGCCGGTGGGTACACGCCCAACCCCACCTACGAGGAGGTTTGCTCGGGACACACCGGCCACGCGGAGGTCGTGCTGGTTGTGTTCGACCCGACCGCGACCAGCTACGAAGAGATGCTGAAGCTCTTCTGGGAGGGCCACGACCCGACCCAGAACATGCGCCAGGGCGCCGACGTGGGCACGCAGTACCGCTCGGCGATCGTCTGGCAGAACGAGACCCAGCGCGCGCAGGCCGAGGCCTCGAAGGAGACCTACCAGCGGATGCTGAGCGCCGCGGGGCACGGGGAGATCACAACCGAGATGATCGAAGGCCCACCGGCGCACCCGTTCTACTACGCCGAGGCCTACCACCAGCAGTACCTCGCCAAGAACCCCGGCGGCTACTGCGGGCTGGGCGGGACTGGGGTCAGCTGCCCGGTTGGCTTGACCACTGGCTGAAGGCCCCAAGCAGGGGAAGTAAGAACGCCAGGAAACAACTGTGGCCCCGCCGAAGCGGGGCCACAGTGCATCGCGTCGTGGTGAAGTCGCGCCCAGAGGATGGCGCGCTCCGCCGGAGACGACCTTGCCCTACGTCGCTCCGCCCACCGCAGCCGGTGTGGGCTGCCATGTCGGCGGATGCGGACCCCCGAGGGTGGGCACATCCGAGGGGTACACCTCGTTGCCATGGATCGCGTGATCGCCGACCTCCAGCTCCTCGTCGGAGAGCCGCAACGGGAACACGAGCCCGACGACCTTGAGGATGATGAACGTCGCCACGGCGGTGTAGCAGATCACCCACAGGGCGGCCTCGGCCTGCCAGCGCAGCAGCGTCCAGCTGCCGCCAATCAGTAGCCCGGAGACCCCCGGTAGGTTGGTGGCCCCACCGCCGGCACCCGCGTACTCGACGATCGCCGGGTCGGCGAGCAGACCAACCAAGAGGCCGCCGAACAGCCCTGCGATCCCGTGGGTGTAGATCACCCCGAGCGTGTCGTCGACGTTCCTGAACGGGCGCGTGCGGCTGAGGTAGCGGATCGCCATCCACACGATCGTCGCATCGACGACGCCGATGATCATCGCGCCCCACCCGTTGACGAACCCGGCGGCCGGCGTGATCCCGACAAGGCCGGTGATCATGCCGTTGATCGCCCCGATCATTGACGGCTTGTCGCG
>CAYNGQ010000142.1:0-1856 GCA_964396735.1 uncultured Solirubrobacteraceae bacterium
CGCCGCCGATCCGCACGCAGCCCACGCCCTCCTGATTGGCGATCCGCTCGAGCACGACCGCGTCGCATCCGATCAGCGCCGCCGCGCCCGTGCGAATCCGGGGAGGGTGCTGCAGGTGGCGCCGGGCCACGGGGCGCAGGGTCAGCAGCACAAGCAGCGAGGCGACCAGGAAGACGACCAGCGCCAGAGGGAGGCCAAGGCCGGCGAGGCTCACGAGCGCCGCGATCAGCGCGCCGATCGCGAACGGCGCGAGGAAGAACCCGCCGGTGTGCATCTCTCCCGCGCCCAGCACGCACGCCGCCACGGTCCAAACGATCCACGCGTCCATAGTCCGATTATCGCACCGCGCGGGCGAGTTGCGGCCCGGGCTCGGTGCTCACTCCGCGATCAACGCCCGCGCGAACTCCTCGGGGTCGAACGGCCGGAGGTCCTCCAGCGACTCGCCGACGCCGATCAGCTTCACCGGGATGCTCAGCTCGCGGGCGATCGCCAGCGCGATGCCCCCGCGGGCGGTGCCGTCCAGCTTCGTGAGCACGATGCCGCCGACATCCGCCGACTCGGCGAAGACGCGCGCTTGGCGCAGCCCGTTCTGGCCGGTGGTCGCATCGACCGTGAGCAGCGTTTCGTGCGGCGCCCCCTGCAGCTGACGCGCGATCACGCGGCGCACCTTGGCGAGCTCGGCCATCAGGTCGTCCTGGGTGTGCAGGCGCCCGGCAGTGTCCACGATCACCACGTCGAGGCCTTCGCTGCGCGCGCGGGCCACAGCCTCGAACGCGACCGCGCCGGGGTCGGAGCCTTCGGGGCCGGTGACGATCTCACAGCCCGCGCGCTGCGCCCACCCCTCCAGCTGCTCGGTCGCGGCGGCGCGGAAGGTGTCTGCCGCGGCCAGCAGCACGGTGCGTCCCAGCTCCTGGTGCAGGTGCCACGCGAGCTTGCCGATCGTCGTGGTCTTGCCGGTGCCGTTGACGCCCACCGCGAGGATCACGGTGGGGTGGGCGCGGATGTCGATCCGCCCCTCCCCCACGCGCGCGGTGTCGGCGAGTAACGCGATCAACCGCTCCGAGAGCGCCTCGCCCCCGCTCAGCCCGCCCTCGAGCGCCTCGCCTTCGAGCGTCTGCACCACCGCGGCGGTCGCTGTGGCGCCGACGTCGGCCATGATCAGCGCCTCCTCCAAGCGCTCCCAGGTGTGCTCGTCGAGGGTCTGGAAGAGCGTGGCGTGGATCTCACCGCCGAGCGCCTGCCGGGTCTTCGCGAGGTTCTCGCGCAGCCGCCGGAAGAAACCGCGGCGCTCGAGACTCTCGTCGTCGCGCGCGGCGCCAGGGGCCTGCTCGCCGGTGATGAATAGGTCGCTCCAGTCGCGTGGCACAGCCGCGCGACGATACCAGCGCGCATCGCGGGTCCCTCAGCGCCCCACATAGCGGACGTGGCCGTAGCCGTCCACCTCAGTCACAGCGAAGGGATACCCGCGACCCGAGACCGTTGCGGTGCATGTAAAAACGATTCCGGCTTTTTGAAGCACCTCCGCCGGGCAGGTCACGATGGCGCTCAGGCGCCTCTGGCTGCGAATCGACTGTGTGATCGACTGCTTGACTTTTGCGACGTCGAGGGTCACGAGCGGATTCTGATCCTGATAGCGGACGTGGCCGCTGTCGTTGGTCTCGGTCACCGTGACCGGGTACATCCCGACATCGAGGTCGGCCATGCACACGAAGGTGAACCCCGCCTTCCGTGGGGGCTTGGATGGACAGTGCACCGTCGCGTACAGGTGATGCTGGGTCTGAATCGAAGCGGCGATGGCGCGCTCCTCCGTGACGGTGTTCAGCGTGGGCGTGCTCGACCCGCACCCGGGGAGCAAC
>CAYNGQ010000143.1:0-1613 GCA_964396735.1 uncultured Solirubrobacteraceae bacterium
GCCGCCTCCTTCGACAACCTCCAGCCGGTCCTGCGCTCCGCGCTGACCGAAAGGACCGGCACGCTCGGCCCCCGACGCGATGAGATCTGCCAGACGCTACGGGCGCTGGCCGACTGCTGAGGCGGCATTGCAACGCACAGCACGCTGGCCTCGGTGTAGGGTTCCCGCGCCGATGCCGAGCCCAATCACCAGCCCATGAGATTCTTTGAGTTCGAGGCGCGCGAGATCGTCAAGCGCGCCGGCATCCCCGTCACCGACTACGGCTTCACGACCGATGCAGCCGAGGCGCGCGAGATCGCGCAGCGAATCGGCGGGCCGACCGTGATCAAGTCCCAGGTGCTGACCGGAGGGCGCATGAAGGCCGGCGGCGTCAAGTTCGCGGACACGCCCGAGCAGGCCGAAAGCTACGCCCGCGAGATCCTGGCGCTGGAGATCAACGGCCACATGCCGCGCGGCGTGCTCGTCGACCCCAAGGCGGAGGTCGCGCAGGAGTACTACGCGGGCGTCGTCTGGGACGGCACCGCGAAGAAGCCGCTGATGCTCTTCAGCGACATGGGCGGCATCGACATCGAGCAGGTCGCCGAGGAGCACCCCGACCACGTCGGTCGCGGCCACTTCTCCACGCTCGAGCCCTTCTCTGACTTCCAGGCCAAGCAGGTCATCGCTGCGGCCGGAGTCACCGGCAGGGCCCTGCAGCGCGCCACACCGGTGCTTGCGCGCCTGGCGCGGCTGTTCCTCGAGGACGACATGACGCTCGCCGAGATCAACCCGCTGGCAGAGCTGAAGGACGGCTCGTTCGTCGCGCTCGACGCGCACATGGAGATGGAGAACGAGGGCATGCCGCGCCAGAAGGGCCTGCTCGAGGCGCTGGGGATCGGCGCGGACGAGGGCACCCGCGAGGACCACACGCCAACCGCGTTCGAAGAGGCAGTCAAGGCGATTGACGCCGCCGATCACCGCGGCGTGATCCAGGGCAAGGACACCGGCTTCAACGGCAACATCGGTCTGGTGATCGGGGCCGGCGGTGGTTCGCTGACGCTGACCGACGCCGTGCGCCAACAGGGCGGCAAGCCCGCCAACTACTCCGAGATCGGCGGCAACCCGTCGGTCGCCAAGGCCTGCGGCCTGGCCAAGCAGGTGCTGCAGAAAGACGGCGTCGAGAAGATCGCCGTGATGATGTCGATCGTCTCCAACACGCGCGTGGACATCGTCGCGCGCGGCGTGATCAAGGCCTGTCTGGAGCTCGGCAGGGATCCCGGCGAGACGATCGCGATCTTCCGCATCCCGGGCGCCTGGGAGGAGGAGGGCTTCAAGATCCTCGACAGATACGGGATCGAGTACTGCGACCGCTCGGTGTCGTTGTGGGAGGCGGCCGGCCGAGCTGTCGCGAAGATCGAATCCCACCCACCCACCCCTCAACCGCCGGCGGCCGCGTAGCCATGTCCATCCTCATCGACCGAGACACGACCTTCATCATCCAGGGCATCACCGGGCGCGAGGCCGTCAACCTTACGCGCGAGTGCCTGGACTACGGCTCGAAGATTGTCGGCGGCGTAACCCCTGGCCGCAAGGGCCGTGAGGTCCACGGCGTGCCGGTGTTCGACACGGTCGAG
>CAYNGQ010000144.1:0-2261 GCA_964396735.1 uncultured Solirubrobacteraceae bacterium
CCACCGAGCGCGTGGCGTTTGGCAAGCCCTTGGCGAACCTGGGCGGCAATCGTGAGCGGATCGCGGATGCAAGGATCGCGATCGACCAGGCGCGGCTGCGGGTGCTGCACGCGGCGTGGTTGGTCGACAGGCAGTCTCCCGAGGCGCTCGGGGCGGTTTCGCAGATCAAGGTCGCGGTGCCGAACATGACCCAGGCGGTCGTCGATATGGCGATCCAGCTGCATGGGGGCGCCGGTCTCAGTGACGATTTGCCGCTCGGGGCGGCCTGGATCACGGCCCGCGCACTGCGGCTGGCCGACGGCCCCGATGAGGTGCACCGCGGTGTGATCGCGCGGCTTGAGCTCGCGCGCCACGGCCACGGTAAGTGGGCCGGCTGAGCGGGGAGGGGAGCGAGATAAAGAGAGCGGATGTTGGACGCACCTTACGGACTTCGTATAACTATAGTAACACGCACTTTAAAAGTACAACAACTACTAGTGCTCCGTTAGGTTGGTGGTGGGTGTTGTTGGTGGTCGGGCGGCAGCTCTCTGCGGCAGGTGGCACAGGTTCCGTGCCAGCAGGCCAGGAGTGCTTGTAGCTCCCGGACGACTCCGAAGAGGGTCAGGCTGCCGCCCTGGCTTGAGGGCGCCGGGTTCGCTCCAGGGTGAGGAATGCGTGCGCGATGGAAACGAGGGTGACGTGGTGGTGCCAGCCGCGGTAGGTGCGGCCCTCGAAGTGATCGAGTCCGAGCGCGTCCTTGAGCTCGCGGTAGTCATGCTCGATCCGCCAGCGCAGCTTCGCCAGTTTCACCAGTGTCTTCAGCTGTGTGTCGGGCGCGAGGTTGGAGAGCCAGTACTTGGTCGGCTCGTCCTTGCCGTCGGGCCACTCGCACAGCAGCCAGTTCACCTCGAGTTCCTCGCCGTTTCTGTTGGCGTTGTTGCGCAGGTGGATGTTCGCGGGGCGGACCCGCAGCGCCAAGAACCTCGAGGTCATGCTGCCGCGCGTGCCCTCCCGCCAAGTGACTATCTGAGCGGTCTGTTTGCCAGCGGCGAGAGCCAGCTGCCTCAGCGAAGAGGGAGCCTCCCGATAGCGCGGCTTGGGTGGACGCCCAGCGCCTTTCCACTCCGGGCGCTCGGGCTGGACCTGCTCGCTGTAGGCGGAGGTGACACCCTTGACGTCCAACACGTACCGCAGCTCGCGCTTCTCGAGCTCCTCGCGGAACTCGGTGACATCACCGTACGCACCATCGCCGAGGATAACTCCCGGCTCGACCTGCCAGCCGATGAGCTCATCGATCATCTCGAGCGCCTGCCGCCATTTCTCGACGTGGTGCTCATCCTGCGGCAGCTTGGCTTTCTCACGCCGATCATGGTTGAACTCGCTGTCCTCGTCCCACTCCTCAGGGATAAACAGCCGCCAGTCAAGCGGACACGACGCCTGCTCTGACGCGGCGTTGATCGACACCCCGAGCTGACAGTTGCCGACCTTTCCCAGCGCGCCGGAATACTGGCGCGCGACCCCGACCGACATCTTCCCGAACTTCGGGAACCCGGTCTCGTCAACGATCCACGCCTCGGGCTCGATCTCGGCGCTCACTCGCTGCGCCAACGCCCTACGCACCGGCTGCCAATCCCACGGCGACTGGTTCACAAACTGCTGCAAGCACTGCTCGTCCCCGTCATCGAGCCTCCCGGCCATCGGCTCGATCGACTTGCGCTTGCCGTCCAGCATCAGCCCGCGCAGATACACCTCGCCCCAACGCCGCTGGTCCTTCCGGCGCATCGAGTCAAACATCTCCCCGGCGAACTCCTCCAGCCGCCCCCGCACACGCGCAAGCTCACCCAGCGAAAGACCAGCCACAGCCCACATCTCGACCTCCCCAATCGACACCAGCATCGACGAGAGATTCAAGAACCCACCCCAAACACCTTTAACCTAACGGAGCACTATTAAGCGTCCCGAGCGCGCGCTTGACGGCCCGCGACACCGGACCCTCGTCCAATTCCAGCAAGGTCGAGCGCAGCCGTGTGGCCAGGAGGCGCTGGAAGTCGCCCGACTCCGGGGCCTCGATGAAGCCGACCGTCAAGCCCTCGTCCTGCGCCATCTTGTGGAAGCGATTCAGCAGCACCGTCTTTCCCGCACCGCGAAGGCCAATGGGCATGATGCTCTTGCCGGGCCGGCCCACCAGCGTACGCCGCAGGGCGACGCTGTACTTCTCGATCAGCTCGTCGCGCCCCACCAGGGCGGGCGGCGGCGTACCGGCTCCAGGACGAAAAGGGTTC
>CAYNGQ010000145.1:0-2463 GCA_964396735.1 uncultured Solirubrobacteraceae bacterium
CCGAACGTGAACGCGTACCCCGTGACCCCCGGTTGGAAGCGCAGCGTCAGGTGGTGGTGTTCGTCGTGCGGCAGCGAGACCAGCGTGTAGAGGCGTTCGCCTCGCACCGTCACGATGCCGTCGTGGACGTCCGCGCCGGCGTCGGCCGCGGGGATCCGGTGGCCTTCGAGCAGCACTTCGACGTGGCGCGACACTTTGTCGGCGGAGCTCAGCACGAGGTAGACGTGCTTGCCCTCCACGTTCGCTTCGATGCCGGCGTTGGCGACCGCGACGGCCGGCTGTTCGGAGATGTTCCAGGTGCCGGTGTAGGCGAAGGCGTCCAGTTCGAGGTTGGGGTGCGTGCCCGCGCCGTAGTCGTGTTCGCCTGACACGGGGCCGTTCACCCAGCCCTGGGCGCGGGCGGTGCCGAGGTAGGTCTCGGGCGTCGCTTCGTCGCTCGGCACGATCACGCCGGTCGGGTGGCCCTTGCCGCCGACGTGGTAGCCGGCTTCGGCGAGCAGCGCGCGGATCGCCGATTCGGTCTTGTCGTAGTCGCCCTCGCCGAACGCCACGTAGCGCACCTGGCCGTGCGCGTCGATCAGGTAGTCGGCCGGCCAGTACTCGTTGTTGTACGCGTCCCAGGTGCCGTATTCGTTGTCCTGCACCACCGGGTACTTGATCCCGAACGTGGAGATCGCGCTCGCCACGTTGGCGGCGTCGTGCTCGAAGGAGAACTCGGGCGTCTCGACGCCGACGATCGTCAGGCCCTCGTTGTGGTAGGCGGCGTTCCAGGCCTTCAGGTAGGGGAGGGTGCGGATGCAGTTGATGCAGGTGTAGGTCCAGAAGTCGACCAGCACCACCCGCCCGCGCAGCCCCGCGAGCGTCAGCGGCTTGTTTGAATGCCCGCCCGCCCCAGTGTTGAACCAATCCTCGGTTTCTTTGAATTCCGGTGCGCTGGCCAGCTTCGGCAGCTGCCGCGCGTCGGCCAGCAGCGTCGCCTGGCTGGCGCCGTGCACGGCGACGGGGGTTCCCACGCTGGCGGTGAAGCGCGCCTTGCGCCCGGTGATCTCGTGCAGGCGGCTTTCGACGGCGTGCGATTTCTCAAGCGTTGCGGTGAGGTTGACTTCGGGGATGTGCTGGGCGATGTACTGGTCGAAGCGCACGTCCTCGCCGGTGATGATGATCAGCGCCGTCACCACCATGATCGCCCCGAGCGTGCGCTGCAACGCGGGCCCGCGGCCGGCGGCCCGCACCCGCTCGAACAGCGTGCGGCCGCCGAGCGTCAGCGCGAGCAGCACCGCGGCCGAGCCGAGCGTGTAGGCGATCCCCACCGCGACGCTGCGCCCGGTGGCGGCGCCGACAGAGATCACCGCCGCGAGGATCGGCCCGGCGCAGGGGGTGTATACGAACCCGAGCGCGGCCCCCACCAGCAGGCCGGAGCGAAAGCCGTCTCCGCGCGAGCGCGGCCCGAATGCAGCCAGGCGCGACATCCGTGCCTCCACGCGCTCGCCGAGGCGCGGCACGAGCAGGATCGCGCCGGCGCCGAGCAGCACCACCACGGCGACCGCGCGCAGCGGGTCCGAGCCGAGGCCGACGCCGTCGGCGACCTTGGCGATCCCGACGATCGTGATCGCGAAGGTCAGGCTCAGGCCCAGCACCACGCCCAGCGGTCGGCGCCGTCCGCCCGCGCCGCCAGAGGCGAGCAGCGCTGGCAGCACGGGCAGCACGCACGGGGAGAGCGCGGTGCCGGCGCCCGCGAGCACGGCAAAGCCAAGCAGGATGACCATACCCTGCAGTCTGCCGGACTCGGATTGCGTTACGCGGCGCTTCCCTCCGGGTGCGGGCGGGGCGCCCCGATGGACGCCCCGCCCGCGATCACCGCGCTACTTGTGGTGGTGGTGCGACCGCTTGCCCTTGATCGTGATGCTGTAGGTGTTCACGGTCGGGGTTCCGCCGAGCGATGACTTGTATGTCAGGGTCGCGACCAGATGGACCGTCTTGCCTTTCTTCAGCAGCGCCTTGATCTTGCCGGAGAGGTTGACCGTGAGCTTCAGCGGCACCCCCGCGGTCCCATTGGCGGAGGTCGTTCCCACCACGGTTGTGGTCGGACGGCACTTGCCCTTGATCTTGACCTGGCCTTTCTTGCACTTCTTCGCCTTGGCGGCCACGGCTGAGGTGCTGGCGATCGAC
The DNA here is from genome assembly GCA_964396735.1 of uncultured Solirubrobacteraceae bacterium. Lineage (GTDB taxonomy): Bacteria > Actinomycetota > Thermoleophilia > Solirubrobacterales > Solirubrobacteraceae > Palsa-744. Next base: position 2,170 of record CAYNGQ010000145.1, read on the forward strand.
GCGGTCGGCACCGTCACCACCAGCGTCCCGATGCCCGACTGGAGCGGGACAAAAGTGATCGAGACCGTCCCGTTCGAGCCCCCCACGATGCCCTGAATCGTGAAGCCGCTGTTGGGCGCTGGCGGCGGGGGGCGGGGGCGCCACGACGTTGACCACCTCGCTGCCGCATGGCGACTTGCCGGTGAGGTGCACCTTTTCCCCAGTGAACGAGGCCTGGAAGTAGTACGTCCCCGGGGTGGACAGGGTCACAGGTTGCGATGACGGCCCGATCCCGTTGAGCGTGGTCACGGTGCC
>CAYNGQ010000146.1:0-6142 GCA_964396735.1 uncultured Solirubrobacteraceae bacterium
ATCGCCCAGATACGCCAGGTGCTGGCTCTTCGCGCCCTTTCCCAGCCGGGTGTTCTTGAGCTCCACGAAATTTCCGATACGTGTATCCGCCCCGGCGTGCGCGTTCATCCGCAACCTCGCGAACGGTCCCACGCTCGCGCCACTGCCGACCCGGCAGATCGGCCCGCGGCCGGACGGGTCGCGGCGGAGTTGGAGGGACGTGCGGCGGCGGAGGAGATCGCGCTGGTCGCACGCGCACGGCGCGAGGGGATGCTGCGCGCCTACCGCAACATGCTGCGGCGCGAGGACCTGGAGGACTGCCTCAGCCAGGCCGTCTTCGAGTTGCTCGCGCGCGGTGCCCGCGGCCAGCGCTTCGTCAACCGCAATCACGTCGCCAACGCGCTCGAGCAGCGTTTCCTCTCGCGCGTATACGACCGCCGCCGCGCGTTGCATGGCCGCAGCCCGCTGCAGGCGGCACTCGAGAACGCGCTCCCGTTGGGGTGCACCGGTGAACAGCGCATCGAGCTCGCCGACCCCCGCGCCGAGGTGCTGCCGCTCGTCGTCCGCCGCTTCCAGCTGCGCCAGGTGGCGCGGCTGGCGCCGCTGCTCACCCCCGACCAGCGGCTGGTGCTCGCCAGCCAGGTGGCGCTCGGGATGGAGCGCGCCGAGTTCTGCCGGCGCTTCGGCTGGTCGTTCGAGAAGTACCGCAAGGTCGCCCAGCGCGCCCGCGCGCGTCTGGGGCGACTGCTGGAGAACGAGCCGTGGGGCGGGGCCGATGCCGATTCGCGCGGCGGCGGGACCCATCCCGATCCCGGCGGGACCCATCCCGACCTGTGTGCGACCCACCCCGACCTGTGTGCGACGGGGCCCACTCTGATCCGCGCCGCGGGGGAGCCCCCGATTCGGGGGCAAGTGTCCCACCTTCGCGGGGGAGTCGGAACAGAGCAATAAGGACCCACCTATGAACCCCTCACACTACCCCCATAGGCGCGTCCCCTGGGACGCCGCAGGTCGGTCGCAGGCACGACCTCGCGGCGATGCCCATCCGCGCGCATGCGGCCGGGGGCCGGGTATCTCCCCACCTTGGCCCTCGGCCGCCCGCGTGGTTGCGCGACAGAGCCGGCATGCACCCACCCTGGAGTTGCGATGGTGGGCCCCGCGGCGGGGGCATCGCCGGTGACGCTGTTGCGCTCTACACCGCGGCGGAGGCGACGCTCGTGACGCTCCTGCGCCAGGCGTCGCGGCAGGCCTACCGCATCTACTCCGAGGAGGAGTTCCTCGCCGCCGAGGACTGCCAGGCCGCGGCTGTGCCTGGGGTCGGGGTCGAGCCTGCATCCGAATTCGAGCCCGAGTTCGCCCTGCTTGGCCAGGCGGGCCCACGACGCGAGCCGAAGCGATGGGGACGTCTCGCGGTACTTGCAGCGCTCACCTCCGTGGTTGCGGCGGTCGTCGGTGTGGTTGCGCTGAACGCGACCAGATCCAAACCGCAGAGCAATCGCAGAATTGCCACTCGAGGGGGCTCGCCGCCGGAGATCGTTGCCGATCGGCCGAGCATCCGACCGCTTGACGCGCGTCCTCGCCAGTCCACCCGGCGCGCACCTGTGTTGGTTCGACGCGTTACCGAGCACGATTCTCGGCTTGTCGGTCGGCCGCCGATCACAGCACACCCACATCGCCACCCACAGCCAACGCCTCCCTCGGAAACGGCTTCCGCGCCCGTCACCGCAGCGACCCCGGCGACCCCCACAACGGGAGCGCCCAATACCGCAGCCGCCTCGGCGACTCCCTCCACAGCAGCCCCCACCACCGCAGCGAGCACAGCTGTCACCACAGCGACTCCCACCACGGCAATCGCGAGCACACCCGTGGCGGCCACCACCGCGACCGCAACGACTCCCGCCGGTGGGGCAGATGCGGAATTCGGGTTCGAGTGGCGATGAGCGGCGGCGAGGCTCCACACCTCCCACTCGCGGCCGAGCGGTCCCGCGCCACCGTGACGATCGCGAGGCGGCCGCTGTGGCGGATCCGGCTCGCGCGGGGACTGCCCCGCTATGTGCTCTACGCGCTCGCACTGGCGGGCGTACTGGCGAGCGCGCGCCTTGCGCTCGACCCCCCGCGCGCCGCGCTGCCGGCGGCGCTGCTGCGGCGCCCGGCGGCCGAGGATCTCGCCGCGGAGGGCTTCGCGACGCTGTTCGCGCGCGCCTACCTCACCTGGGAAGCGCAGCACCCGGAAGCCCGCGAACACGCGCTCGCGCCGTTCGTGGGGCCGGGGATGGATGCCGACGCGGGGCTGCAGCCACCGCCGAGCGGAGAGCAGCGGGTGCAGTGGACGCAGGTCGTACAGCAGCGCTCCCCGCTGGCGGGGGAGATTGTCTACACGGTTGCCGCGGACACCGACACGGCCGGGCTTCTTTACCTCACTGTCAGCGTGGCGCGCAAGCCGGGGGGCGCCCTGGCGCTGGCGGGCTACCCCGCGTTCGTCGGGCCTCCCGCCTCCGGCCCCGCGCAAACCAACGCCGACGGGCGCCTGCGCGAAGTGAGCGAACCGGCGCTCACCACGGTGGTGGAACGCGCGCTGCGCAACTACCTCGCGGGCTCGCCCTCCGAGCTGGCCGCCGACCTTGCGTCCGGGGCACGCGTCTCGCCGCCCGTCATCGAACTCGCGCTGCAGTCGCTGCAGTCCCTCCAATGGGCCCCCGGGGCGGGCGCGGTGGTTGCGCTCGTGCAGGCCCACGATCAGCGCGGCGCCTCATACACGCTCGCCTACGAACTCGACGTCCTCCGCGCCCAGGGGCGCTGGGAGATCTCCGCGATTCAGACGGACCCCGACACCTAACCAAAGGAGAGCAGCCACATGCACAACCTCCCTATCCCTCGATCGCTCACCGTCCGCCCCAGCACCGGTACGTCCCTGCTGCTGGGCGTCGTGCTCGCCTGTGCCCTCCTCGGACTGGCGCCGATCGCCGCGCGCGCCGCCGTCGCTTCCTCCTCATCCGTGCCCGGAGCCGGGTCAAGATCGGGCGGCACGGGTGCGGGCGGTGGCTCCTCCGAAGGCAGCACACTGGAAGCGGCGGCCAGCAAGGCCGGGAGCACGGGACGCAAGGTGGCGATGAGCCTGATCGGGCTGGCGTTCGCGGTGGCGGGGATCGTGTTGGCGTTCCGCCGCGATTTCAGGGAGGCCGCAGGCGTGTTCGCGGTGGGGATCGTCGCGGTGCTGCTCGCCACGCCCGCCGGCATCAACCTGCTGCAGGACACCGTCAACTCGCTGTTCGGCTCGTGAGCATCGAGATCCGCTCCTACCGCGCCGTGTTCGACCTCGAGCGGCGCATCTATCGCGTGGACCGGCTGCGGCTCAATCCTGGCGGGGTGCCGGTGCGCGGCGTTGTGTATTGCCTGGCGATCCTCGCCTGCCTCGCGCTCGCCGGCAGGTTGCCGCTGCTCGGGACGGCCGTGCGGGCGCTGCCGTGGTATCTACGCGATCTGCTTCTGCCGGCGGGTCTGGCGGCGCTGCTCACGATGATTCGCGTCGAGGGCCGGCCGTTTCACCTCGCCGCTGCCGCGCTGCTGCGTCATCTTTTCGGGCCCCACCAGCTCGCCGGCCTGCTGCCCGCGGGTGGGTCGCTGGGAGTATCCCGGGGACGGCGCGGTGCGGCTCCCGGTCAGGTGTGGCGCCCGGAGGAGCTGCTGCTGCTTCCCGACGGCTCCGACCGGCGGCCGCGTCGCCTGCGCTACAGCGGTCCAGGCGCCGTGCGCATGACGGGCAACAGGCAGGTGCTCGTGTTGGAGGGCGACGCCGAGCTGCAGGTGAGAGCGCACGTCCCGAGCGGCGCCGGAGCCCGGTAGCGAGCGTGCGTCCGCCGATCAGCCTCGTGTACGGCAACCTCGTGTTCGGCGCCGACCTCGACGACGGCTGGGCTGCGTTCGCGGTGTCCACCAGCTCGTACGAATGGCTCTCCGAGGACGGCAAGCGCGAGCGTTTCCTCGCGCTGCTCGGCGGGCTGGAGGCACTTGCCGCCGACATCCAGATCCTACGTGTCAGTCACCGCTGGGAGGTTGGCGGTTACGCGGAGGAGATGGCAGGCCTGGCAGATGGTGCCAGTGCGTTCGTGAGGAACGGGGCGCTGGGCGGCCACAGCGGAGTGGTGAGAGAGCTGGGCAGCACAGGCGAGCAGGCCCAGGGACCCCATTTCCGCGCGCTCACTCGCTACCTCACCGCGCACGTACAGCGCCTGGAGGAGCTGGACGCGCAGCGGCCGGTGCTGTTCTTCCTCGTGAGTCTGCGCGACCCCGAGCGCGATGTTGCCTCCTACGTCTCGCGTGCGGCCGAGCGCCACCCGCGCGAGTGGCTCGATGCGCTGCGGCGCGGGCTGCTTCCACGCGACCGCCGCCTGCTGCGCGCCACCGAGCTGGAGCGCGCGCGGGTGCGGGCCGACCAGGCGCACGCGCGCCTCGCCGACTACCTCGACGCCCGTCCCGCCACCGGGGCGGAGCTGCAATGGCTGGTCCGCCGCGCCTTCTGCCGCGAGCTCGGCGAGCCGCTCGTGGACGGCCTGCACGAGCCGCGGGCGCTGGTGTTCGAGCGCAACGGCGAGGCACTGTTGGCGCCCCTGGAAGGGGATGTGCTGCGCTGGATGGACGGCTGGGTGGAGCATCGCCCGCGGGCGCTGCGGGTGGAGTCGGAGCTTGGGGTGTGCTGGCAGGCACAGCTCGTAGTGGGTGCGCTGCCCGAGCTGGTGCACTTCCCGGGCGCGCGTGCGGAGCTGATGTTCGCGCCCGTGGAGTCGCTCCCGTTCGGCGTCGACCTCTCGCTCAACGCCCGCTTTCTGCCCAACGAGCTGGCGCTGAGGATCGCGCGGCGGCGCATCCAAGACGCCGACCAGATCCTGCGCGCCGAGTCCGACGGCGAGCAGGGCGCCACCGACCTCGGCTATCGGCGCACGCAGGAGGCGCGCGACCTGCTCGCCCACCTGCAGTCCTCCAGCCGGCCGCCCCTGCTGCGCGCGACGCTCGCGATCGCGCTTGCCGCGCGCGCGGAGGATGAGCTGGAGGAGCGCGTGGAGATGTGCCGGCGCGCGTACGGGGAGATCCGCCTGCACCGCCCGCTCGGCGACCAGCTTGCGCTCTTCTGCCAGCACCTGCCCGGGCAGCGCACGCGAGTGGCGGGCTACGACGACACGCTCACCGCCGAACAGGTCGCGGCGATGATGCCCACCGCCAGCCACGAGGCCGGATCGGCAAGTGGCTTCTATCTCGGCCACACGCTCACCGGCTCGGCGCGGCCGCTGCGCCTCAGCCTGCGCGAGGGCTCCGACAGCGACCGCAACACCACGATCCTCAGCGTCGGTGCGCTGGGCTCGGGCAAGACGACACTCGACCAGAAGCTCAAGTACGAGGCCTTCTTGATGGGCGCCCGCGTGATCGACTGCGACCCCAAGGGCGACCACCGTTTCCACCTGTTGGAGCAGGTGGCCCCGCACGTGGAGTGCATCACGCTGCGCCCCGATCCCGCGCTGCGCGGAGTGCTCGACCCGCTGCGGGTGGCGCCCGAGCACCTGCGCCAGGACACCGCCGTGTCGTTCCTGCGCGACCTTCTGCCCGGCCGCGCCGAGCCCGCCTGGGAGACGGCTGTGGTGGGCGCCGTCGATCGGGTGCTGCGCCGCGCCCGCACTGCCACCTGCCTGGAGGTCGTGCGCGCGCTGCGCGAGGGCGACGACACCGACGCGCAGGTAGCCAAGACGCTTGAGGTGTACGCGCGTTCGGGGTTGACTCAGCTCGGCTTCGCCGACCCCGACGTGCGGTTGCCACCGGTCGGCCACCGCCAGGTCACCTACCTGCCGATCCGCGACCTCCCCGCCCCCGAGCCGGGCACCGCGCGTTCCGAGCACTCCCAGGCCGAGCGGGTGGGAGAGCAGATCGTGCGCCTGATCGCGATGTTCGCGATGCACCTGATGGGCGCCGAGCGCGAGCGCTTGAAGATCTTCTCATTGGACATGGTGATTTAGCGTACCCACGGCAGACTCTTGCTGCGCCCCAGGTTAGAGGTGCTTGCGGATCGAAAACTTTGGCCGGGTCCAACATCGCGGGGCTCTGCGCCAGCGTGCATGTCGGCTATCCGTGTATATACTAACTGCATGAAGGTCGTGAAGGTACGCCGCGTTGGCAA
>CAYNGQ010000147.1:0-1587 GCA_964396735.1 uncultured Solirubrobacteraceae bacterium
GCCTGTTCTGGGGAGCGCCGTTGAAGGGCACTCAACTGCTGGTCTTCGCCGTTGGCGCTCTTGCGCTGGTGGGCGTGGGGGTGCTTCTGCGCCTGCTGTGGCGCTACGCCAGCTCGCTGGGAGTTCGCGAGCGAACGACGAGCGCGTCCCGTGACATCTACCTCGCCTTCTGGATGTTCGTGGTGGTGCTCTCGCTGCTGGTATTCACGCTTTCGAATCTGCCTGACGGTATCCCCACGGCGCGTTACCTGTCTGGGGTGTTCGCAGGGTCCGCCGCGTTGCTCCCCGGGCTGATCGGCCCCGTGACCGCGGGGCGAGCTCGCCTTGCGACGGCGGTTGCGTTCTTCGCGACCCTGGTCGCGACCAATCACCTCATCGAGGGAATGCCGACGCCTCTCGGACCATCCAGAAGCGCGGCATACGACGTCTTGAACTATGTGCGCGCTGAGGATGCCGACCACGGCTACGCGCCGTATTGGGATGCGTCGGTTATGGCCTGGCAAACGCGAGGAGCGCTGAAAGTCTATCCGGCGATCCCCTACGGGCCGGGCCTGCATCCCTTCCCGTTCAATCAGATCAACTCGTGGTACAAGCCGGTATCCGGTGTTCGATCCTTCTTGGTCTCTGATTCCCGGCCCGTTCCGGAATCGTTCGCTGCCGCTCCAGCGTCGCTTGGGCAGCCCACGAGTGTGGCAACTTTCGGACCGTACACCGTCGACGTCTACGACCACGACATAGCCGCAGACCTCGGATAACTTCTCGGGGAGCCCGCGCCGCAGGCAGGCCAGCCACAGCTTTAGCTCGGTGCGTCTACGGGACGGAAACCGAGACGTCCTCACGGACGGTCTTTCCTGAGAGGATGGTCACGGCCTGTGGGCGTGACTGAATCGGCTGGCCGTCGCTGGAGGCGTTCGCGAACGTACCGCTGATCGTGTACGTGCCCGGGGGTAGGGGGATCGTCGCGAGCTGTCCATCGGCGACGGTCTCGGTCGCCACGATCGCCGCGGTCTGCGGATTGGTCACCGTGATCGTCCCCGCTTCCGGCGTTCCCGCGAGCGAGGCGCATCGTGGGGCCGATATGAGCCGATACGGCCCCCCGTCGAGATAGAGTCCGCTGACCAGCTCTGTCGGCCCTGGGGTGAGCAACGGCTCGCCCTGGGGTGGGCCGCGGAGTGCCGATCCACCGCACAGGGGATTGACCCAAACGGTGACGGCCCGCCCGTGTTGACCTGCACCGGGATTCTGCCTGCGGATCGTCTGGATCGTGGGTCGTTTGACCGGCGCGCCCGCAAGGCGCAGCCGGCAGCCGGCCTTTGCGGCCCGTTCGCGGGCCACTGCCAGCACCAGGCCCGTCAGTCGCGGAGCACGACACACCCTTGCCGCTCTCGCGGATGCGTCGCGGTGGGTGTCGGGCCGGGCTGCCACGTCGGCGACGTAGACGAGCATCGACAGTCCAAGGACAAGAAGCACCGCGGCGCGCAGGACCGACCAGCGGGTCGGTGCGCGACGAAGGCGGGACGTCCACGCTCGGTTCATGGCCACATCGTTGCACGAGGGCGACCGCCGGGGGTTGTGTCGGCCACCGGT
>CAYNGQ010000148.1:0-4677 GCA_964396735.1 uncultured Solirubrobacteraceae bacterium
GAAGTCGAGACCGGCGAGATCCTGCACGTCACCGTCTAGGTGGGGTACGAGGATCGGGTGGGGGTCCTCGAGCGCACGCGATAGCCGCTCCACCGTCGCGCGGTCGCGCTGCGCGAGCACGTCGAAGTCGGCGAGGTTGCCCGCCACGCGCGCGGCGAGGCGCTCGCCCAGCTCGCCGGTCAGCAGCGCCTTGACCTCGGCGACGGTGTGCCCGTCCAGGCCGTCGCGGTGGACACGGTTGACGATCAGGCCCGCGCGCGACATCCCCGCGGCGCGCAGCTGCTCGGCGAAGAAGATCGCCTCGCGCGCCGGCTCGGGCTCGGGCGAGGTGACGAGCAGGAAGGCGGTGGCGGGGTCGCGCAGCAGCTGATCGACCATCCGGGCGCGCTCGCGGAAGCCGTCGAGCATCCCGCCGAGCGCGCCGAAGAAGCCCGACAGCTCGCCGATCAGGTCGACGCCGGTGAAGCGCGAGAAGATCGACAGCACCAAACCGCTGCCGCGGCCGACGAGGCGCGCGGCAAGGCTGCCGGGGACGAGGAACATCCTCACCGAGCGGCCCTCCAGGAAGCGGCTCATGCGCATCGGCGCGTCGAGGAAGTCCAGGGCGTTGCGTGCGGGCGGGGTGTCGAGCACGATCGTGTCGAAGCGCCCCTCGCGGTGCAGCTCGTACAGCTTGGCGATCGCGCTGAACTCCTGGGTGCCGGCGACGGCGCCGGAGATCTCCTGGTAGATGCGGTTGGCGAGCACCTCGTCACGGGCGCGCTCGTCGGGGGCGATGCGGCCGATCAGCGTGTCGAAGGTGCGCTTGGCGTCGAGCATCGTCGCCCACAGCTCTCCCTTGCACTCGATCCCCTGGGCGGCCAGCAACGCGGGGTCGATCCGGCGCGGCTCGTCGTCGAGCTCATCGATGCCGAGCGCGCTCGCGAGGCGCTTGGCGGGGTCGATCGTCACGACCGCCACCCGCTGCCCTTTGCGCGCCAGCCCCAGCGCGAGCGCCGCCGAGGTCGTGGTCTTGCCCACGCCGCCCGGCCCGGCGCAGACGCAGACGCTCTTGCCGTGCAGCCGCTTCGCTAGGGGTGAGGCGCTGGCCCGTGGCACGGGGGGATCGTAACCGTGCAGGAATCCGACCACCGCGTGCGAATACTCACGACGACGAGCTTTCCCAACAATCGAGCATCGGAGCCCGCCGTGCAACCAAGGGCAAAGGTCATCGCGTTCGCCAACCAGAAGGGCGGGGTGGCCAAGACAACCACAACGCTGAACCTCGCGGCCGCGTTCGCCGAGGAGGGGCACCGCGTGCTGTGCGTGGACATGGACCCTCAGGGCAACCTGACGATGTCGCAGGGGATCGACCCGGACACGCTGGAGAAATCGATGTACGACGTGCTGGTGCACAAGACATCGATCCGCGAGGTGATCCGCCGCCGCGAGGTGGATATCGCGTGTGCCTCGATCGACCTGGCGGGGGCGGAGATCGCGATGTCCACGATGATCGGCCGCGAGCGCTCGCTGCAGAAGGCGTTCGAGCCGATCCGCGAAGACTACGACTTCATCTGCATCGACACGCCGCCCAGCCTGGGGCTGCTGACGATCAACGCGCTGACGGCCGCCGACAAGGTGATCGTCCCCGTGCAGTGCGAGTATCTGTCGATGCGCGGTTTGATCCAGCTGCAGAACACCTTGGCGATGATCCGCGAGAACCTCAATCCGGACGTCGACATCGAGGGTATCCTTCCGACGTTGGTCGATTCACGCACGATCCACGCGAAAGAGGCGATCGAGATCCTCGAGGAGAATTTCGGGGACCGCGTGTTCGCCTCGCGCATCCGCAAGACGGTGCGCTTCGCCGAGGCGCCGGTGAAGGGCATGTCGGTGCTCAAGTACGAGCCCGAGGGCGTGGCGGCGCAGTCCTACCGCGAACTCGCGCACGAGGTGCTCGCTCACGGCTCCCCCGAGATCGCCGCGCGGCGGGGCCCAATCGTGGCCCAGGCCGCCCCGACGGCCACTGACGAGGGCACGCCGGCGGCTGCGAACGTGAGCAGCCACGCGGCCGACGAGGTCCCCCAGGAGGTTGTGGCTCATGGCTCAAAGTAAACGCGCAAGCATGCGGGAGGGTCCGCTGGCGGCGCTGTTCAGCAAGACCGAGGAGGAACAGGCGAAGGAGCCCGAGCAGCCCACCGCGACGGAGTCCGTCGAGGAGTCCTCCACAGAGGAGCCTGCGCAGCCAATCGCCGAGGATCGAGCAGCCACCAAGGCCGGGGAGGGGCAGCCGGCCGAGAAGCCGCGAGCCGCCAGGCGGGAGCGGGTCGAGGAGGAGGACGACACCCCCCAGGTCCCTACTCCCCGCGAGCGCCTGCGCAACGTCTTCTCCGCAGAGATCCCGGCCAACATGATGGAGCGCTCCTCCGACGCCCCCGCGACCGCGGCCGCGGCGGCCATGGAAGACGTGCCCCCGCCGGTGGACGTGTACGCGCGCGAGGAGTCCCACGCGGCGACGGCGAGCGGCCAGTCGGTGATCCACCCCGTGATCCGGGTGGTGGGCGTCGGCGGCGCGGGCGTCAACGCCGTCAACCGCATGGTCGAGGCCGAGGTCGCGGGCGTGGAGTTCCTCGCGATCAACACCGACCTGCAGTCGCTGCAGCAGTCAACGGCGGACATCACCCTGCACATCGGCGCTGAGCTGACAAGGGGTCTCGGCTCGGGCTCGGACACCGACCTCGGCCGGGCGGCGGCGATGGAGGACTACGACCGCGCGAAGGCGCTGCTGAAGGGCTCGGACATGATCTTCATCACGGCAGGCGCCGGCGGCGGCACCGGCACCGGAGCGGCGCCGATCATCGCGCGAATCGCGCGCGAAGTGGGCGCGCTGGCGGTGGCGATCGTCACCAAGCCGTTCGGCTTCGAGGGCTCCCGCCGCGCCGAGGCCGCCGAGCAGGGGATCAAGGCGCTGGCGGAAGAGGTGGACACGCTGATCGTCGTGCCCAACAACCGTCTGCTGAGCGTGCTCGACAAGCAGACCTCGATGGTGGACGCCTTCCGCGTCGCCGACGACGTGCTGCGCCAGGGCGTGCAGGGGATCTCCGACCTGGTGACGCTGCCGGGCCTGATCAACCTCGACTTCGCCGACGTGCGCACGATCATGAGCGGCGCCGGCAACGCGCTGCTCGGCATCGGCATGGGCGCCGGCGGCGAGCACCGCGCGACCGAGGCCGCGATGCAGGCCGTCGCCTCGCCGCTGCTGGAAACCTCGATGGAGGGCGCGCGCTCGATCCTGCTGTCGATCACCGGCGGCCGCGACCTCTCCCTGTGGGAGGTCAACGAGGCCGCCAAGGCGGTCTCCGAGGCGGCCCACCCGGACGCCAACATCATCTTCGGCGCGATGGTCGACGAGAAGCTCGAAGACCAGGTGTGGGTGACGGTCGTGGCGACCGGCTACGAGCAGGAGCGCCAGGCCCGCCCCGCCGGCCGCAGCCGCCGTCTGGAGGAGCCCGCGGGCGAGCCGCGGGTCCAGCGGGCCGGCGCCAGCCCCAGGCGCGAGCGCGGCCGCGCAGCCTCCGTGGAGCTGGACGTACCAGAGTTCATGCCGCGAGGCTGATCGCATCTGAACCCGAGCGCGCGACGCTCGGTGGGCAGTGAGAGGAGATCGTCCGCGCGGGTGGTCGAGTCTGCCAGGCGCCCGGGGGCGGGGCCTCCATGCCCCGCGACGGCGCGCGTCTCTACACGGCGGAAGAAGGAGCCGCGGCTTATGGGATCGACCCGGGCGATGCAAGCCAGATCGACTCGAACGTCATGACTTCGGCGAGCGTGTCGTAGTCGCGATCGTAGTGAAGGACCGCTGCCCCAAGCTCCTGTGCGGCGGCGGCGAGGAGGTAGTCGGCTATCGGGATGCGCTGGGCGCCGGCGGAGCGGCGGGAGAGCGTGCGCATCGCGTCCTCGGCAGCGCGGGCGACCGTGGCTGTGAGGGGTGCGGTTCGTACCACCGAAAGCTGCTGCGCGAGGTCGTCGAAGACCTGCCCGTTGCGAGCGCTGAACAGCATCTCCAGGCGTGCGATCGGTGAGATGCGCAGGCGGTCGGTTCGCAGCGCGTGCTTCCAATCCTCACGGACCTCGGGGTGGCCGGCGCGCGACCAGGCCGAGTTGTCCACGACGAGCGGCAGCTCTCCCCAGGGGCTGCCGCTATCCGGTTGGCCAGGCACGGTGTTTGACATCGCGCAGCAGCTCCCAGTCCCACGGGGCCGTCTCGGGGCGATCGAAGTATCCCGCGAGCCGCTCGAGTGCGGCCTGGCGCTCCACTTCGCTTGGCGACTCGCCGGCGATCTGGCGCGCGCCGGCGATCGCCAGTTCGCGCACCTGCCGCGAACGCGAGAGCCCAGGCGGCAGATGCTGCGCGGCGGCGCGCAGCGCGCGTGTGAGCTCGGGGTCCTCGGTGACCTGGATGCGTGGGTGGGAGGTTGCCATCGGGCGAGTGTACCACCGATGTGTCACCGCCGATGGTCTACCAGGTGCGGGGAAGTCGTCCATCTCTTCACGACCGAGCCGGTGGCGTCGGGAGGTCTGCCGGATGGTCGTGCGGATGAGCTGGTCACCCCGGTTGACAAAGTTCACGCTGCGGATCAACCAGACGACCGCGCAGGTCGAAGTCGACGGGGAAAGCTCGGATCCGATTCCGCACATCAT
>CAYNGQ010000149.1:0-1758 GCA_964396735.1 uncultured Solirubrobacteraceae bacterium
GATCGCGTAGGCGATCAGGTGGGTGAACGACACCTTGCGCCCCGCTTCCTTCAGCTCGCGCCGGCGGGCGTCGAGCGCGGTGACGGTGAGCGTGCGGAAGCTGGTGGCGGTGGGGATCGAGCGCGACTGCTCCATGTAGCGGGCGAGCGCGGCCGCGCCGCCCTTCATCAATTCGGCGCCCGCCGGTGCCGCGGCCGCGCCGTCCGTGGGGGCACCACCCGCGGGTGCGCTGACCGCTCCGTCCGCCGTCGCCGCGCCGTTGCCGGCGGCGGCGTCGAGCACGTCGGCCTTGACGATCCGCCCCGCGGGCCCGCTGCCGGACACCTGGGCGAGATTGACGCCCTCGGCGGCCGCGGCGCGAGCGGCCACCGGCGAGACGCGCACGCCATCGGGGACCCCTGTGGCGCCGTCGGGCTCGCCGACGGTGGCATCGGCGGATGATGCGCCGTTGCCCGCGGCCCCATTCACAGGCGCCGACGGGGCCGCGGCGGGCGCGCCGTCGCCGACGGCGATCCGTGCGATCACCTGGCCGACAGTGACTGTGTCACCCTCCTGCACGAGGATCTCACTGACGGTGCCGCTCGCCGGCGAGGGCAGCTCGACGTCCACCTTGTCGGTCGAGATCTCGACGATCGTGTCGTCGAGCTTGATCGCATCGCCCACCTTGACGCGCCATTCGAGGATCGTTCCCTCGGTAACCGACTCGCCCGCGGCAGGGGTCACGACGTCGATCGTCTGGCCAGTCGTCGTGGATGCCGCCATATCTAGACTCACTCTAGCGCGGCGGGTGGGCGGAGCGGATCGCCAACCGGGGGCTTCACCTGACCTTCACAGGGATCGACGCTCACCGCGGGCGCCCTCGCGCCGGCGCGACTCGCGCACGAACTCGAAGCTGCCGAAGAAGGGGCCGATGCCGCCGAGCACGGCAACCGCGGTCGCCAGCCGCAGTGGGACGATCCGCAGGCGCACGCAGACGATGCAGGCGATCGACATCCCGATCCACAACAGCCCGTGGGTGAGCCCGAGGATGAATGTCTCCGGCTGCGGCTTGCCGATAGCGAAGGCGCAGATCAGAAGAGCGGTGTAGATGCAGGAGTGTGTGAACGAGGTCCACTTCAGGCCGGTGAACACCTGGGGGTGCTCCACCGGCGGCGAGGGCCTCGTGGCCGTCGGAGCACCGACGCGTGGGTGATCGAGCTCCGACTCGCGCGTCACGCCGTCAGCCAGCGCGCCACCAGCGGCAGGGCCTCGCCGGCCTCGGCCGGCCACTCGTCGATCTCCGCCGGCCACCAGTCGAAGGCGTCGTGCTCGTGGTCGGGCTTCACCTCGGCGCCCTCCGGCAGCCATGCCTGCCCGACGAACATCACCATCTTGTGGGGCAGCGCGATCAGCGCCTCGGCTCGCGCGCGCTCTGGCGCCACCGACCACTCCTCCGCGAGCTCGCGCACGAGCGTGTTGGCGGGGCTCTCGCCGAGGTCCACCGCGCCGCCGGCGCCGAGTGCCCAGCGGCCGGCCCATGAGGCCACCCACGGGGCGCGCCGTCCCGCCAGCCAGCGGCCCTCGGCGTCGCGGGTGACGCACAGCGCGGCCATGCTCTGGGAGGCGTCGCCTCCCACCAGGCGCAGCGCCCAGCGCACTGGCTGCAGCTCGATCTCGATGCCCCCGTCCGACTCCTTGTAGCCGAGCAGCCGCCCCGCCATCCCGTCGTGGCTGGGGGAGCCCCGCTCCTGCAGGGCGGTGATCGCGGCGTCGGCCTCC
>CAYNGQ010000150.1:0-1529 GCA_964396735.1 uncultured Solirubrobacteraceae bacterium
ATCATCGACTCCGGCCGCGCCCCGAGGCCCTCCGCGTAGCGCCACACCTCCGCAAAGATGTGCCCCGCCGCGGCGCCCGCCGCGTTGAGGCCCTGCGCTTCGGTGGCCCCCGCCGCGAGCGCCGCCGCGTTCTTCGCCGCCCCCGCGAGCTCCACTCCGAGCGGATCGTTGGAGCGCTCGCACACGACCCCCGCGCGCGTGAACACCTGCGCGAGCTGCCCCGCGAGCTCCTCGTCGTGGGAGGCCGCCACCAGACCCGCCCCCGCGTGCACCATCTCCTGCGCGTGCGCCGGCCCGGCGAGGCACGCCACGCGATCGGCACCGAACGCAGCGCTGAGGACGCTCGTGGGGGGCGCCCCCTCCGGCGGGACGAGGCCCTTGGCCACCGACACCACCGCCGTGCGGCGGCCGAGGCCGGCCTCCTTCAGGCCCGCGCTCACCCCACCCAGCGCCTGCGAGGGGACCGCGAGGAAGACGTAGTCCGCGCGCGCCACCCCCGCCGCGGACGCCTCGATCCGCAGCTGCGCGGGGAGCGCCACCCCCGGCAGATAGATGCGGTTCTCGCGCTCCTCCTCCAGCTGGCGCGCCTGCTCTGGGGTGCGCGCCTGCAGCGTCGTGCGCAGGCCCCCCCGCGCGAGCACCACCGCGAGGGCGGTGCCGAACGATCCCGCCCCGATCACCGTCGCCCGCTTCGTGCCCGGCGTCGGCAGCGAGCGCGGGCGGGAGGTAGGCTCAGTCATCGGTGAGCGAGCCTAGCGATCGGCGGAGAGGGTGGCGCAACTGGGCGGGCGATCAGCGCTGCCGCCCCGCCGCGATCGAGCGGCCCGCTTCGATCGCCGAGATCGCCGCCGCGCTGGAGCGCGCCGCCGCGCGCGGCCAGCGCGTGCGGGTCGCGGGGGCGGGGCACTCTTTCAGCGGCATCGCCCTCACCGAGGGGCGCCTGCTGACGCTCGAGCGTATGGACCGCGTGCTCGACATCGACCGCTCCAGCGGGCTCGTACGCGTGCAGGGGGGGATCACGATTCGCGCGCTCAACCGCCGCCTCGCCGAGCACGGCCTGGCGCTGGAGAATCTCGGGGACATCGACGTGCAGAGCATCGCCGGAGCGATCTCCACCGCCACCCACGGCACGGGGGCGAAGCTGCGCAACATCCCCTCCCAGGTGGCCGCGCTCACACTCGTGTTGGCCGACGGCTCCACGCTCGAGTGCTCCGCGGACGGCGACCCCGAGCTGCTGCGCGCCGCGCGTGTGGCGCTCGGGGCGCTCGGGGTGATCGCCGAGGTCACACTGCGCTGCGTGCCCGCCTTCCGCCTCTGCGGCCTCGACGCGCCCGCGCCGTTGGAGCAGACGCTCGAGCGCTTCGAGGAGCTCTCGAACGCCAACGACCACTTCGAGTTCTACGTCTTCCCCCACGCCCGCACGGCGCTCACGCGCGCCAACAACCGCACCGAGCTGCCCGTGCGCCCCCGCACCCGTGTGGGCTCGTACGCCAACGACGTGCTGCTCACCAACAAGACGTTCGAGCTCT
>CAYNGQ010000151.1:0-1991 GCA_964396735.1 uncultured Solirubrobacteraceae bacterium
GTACTTCGTCTCCCATGGTGGCGCGAAGTACCCGGAACTGATCATGGTGCTGTCGGGGGAAAACGGGATCCAGGTGGATGTGCATGGGGAAACGTTCATCAGCAAACAGGGGATCACGAGCGCGACGTTCAGCACCGTCCCGGACGTCCCGTTCTCCCTGTTCGAATTGACGTTCCCGGAGCGGGAATACCCGGCGCTGACCGCGAACGGGAACCTCTGCAAGGGGAGCCTGGTCATGCCGACGGAAATGGTGGGGCAGAACGGGATGGTGCTCGATCAGAGCACGAAGATCTCGGTCACCGGGTGCCCGAAGGCCAAGAAGGCTGCTCACAAGTCCCACAAGCGTAAGAAGCGCGCCAGGAAAGCGAAAGCGAAGCAGAGGAAAAAGCGGTAGGGGGAGATAGCCGATGCCGTCAGCCACCGCACAGGCTCGTGTCGCGCCGCTCTCCGGCCCGCGTCGGGGAGCGGTGGCTGGTCGCGGTGATGTGGTCGATCTGCAGCGGGCGCGGATCATCACGGGGATGGTCGAGGTTGTGGCTGAGCGTGGTGTGGCGCGCTCGACGGTCGCACACGTCGTCGCGCGCTCGGGGGTCTCGCGGCGCACGTTCTACGAGCTGTTCAGCGACCGTGAGGATTGCTTCCTGGCGGCGTTCGACCAGGCCGTCGAGCACGCGGCGGCACGGGTGCTCCCGGCCTACCGGGAGGCCGGGAGCTGGGTCGAGCGGGTCCGCATGGGTCTGCGCGCGTTGCTGGAGTTCCTCGATGATGAGCCGGGTCTGGGGCGTTTGGCGGTTGTCGATGCGCTTGGGGCGGGTCCGGTGGCGTTGGAGCGTCGTGCGCGTGTGGTGGGAGTGTTGATCGACGCGGTCGACAGCGGTCGGCGTGAGCCACGCGCGGCGAAGGGGTTGGGGCGGTTCACGGCGGAGGGGATTGTCGGCGCGGTCCTAGCGGTTCTGCACGCGCGTCTCACCGAGCGCGAGCGGCGGCCGATGGTCGGCCTGCTTGGCCCGTTGATGGGGTTGATCGTGCTGCCCTACCAGGGGCGGGCGGTAGCCGAGCGTGAGGCGGCGCGTCGCGCGCCCAAGCGCAAACCGGCTGCTCCGGCGCCGGCCGATCCGCTGCGGGATCTGGAGATGCGCCTGACGTACCGCACGGTCAGGGTGCTGGTCGCGATCGCGGCGCTGGAGGGCCGGGGCACGGATCCGAGTAACCGCGAGGTCTCGGATGCCGCGGGTGTCGCGGACCAGGGGCAGATCTCGAAGCTGCTGGTGCGTCTGGAGCGCCTCGGGTTGATCGTCAACGTCGGGGAGGGTCACGTCCGCGGCGAGCCGAATGCCTGGCGGCTGACCCAGAGGGGCCGCGACGTCGAGCGCACGATCAGCCGCCAGGCGGCCAACGCCGCGGCGGGGTGAGGGCAGGCCGTCCCTCGGTTGGTGTTTGACCGAGTGCTATCATGCTTGCACGATGATGCAAAGGCTGATGATCCAGGCTGAGCCGGAGCTTGTCGAGCGAACCAAGCGGCGTGCCGCCGAGCGCGGGGTCTCGGTCGCTCAGGTCGTTCGCGAGGCGATCGAGCATGAGCTGGGGGGCCCCGGCGAGGAGCGGATACCGCCGCCCCTGACATGCATCGGGATCGGACGCTCGGGGCGCACCGATCTCTCCCGGTTGGCGAGCGAAGACATATACGAGCCCGCGCCTTGGCGCTCGTCCTAGATACCGGCGTCGTTCTCGCTGCGATCGAGCCCCGCGACGACCACCACGTCGCCTGCTCGCGGTTGCTCGCGGGCGCCCGGGAGGATCGAATCGTGCCCGCGCCGACGCTGGTCGAGGTCGAGCATCTGCTGGATCGGACGCCCCAGGTCGACACATTCGTGAGCTTTCTCGACGATTGTCGTCGCGGCGGGTTCCAGATCGAGGAACTCGAGACGGCCGACTACGTGCGGGTTGGAGAGCTGCTGACCACCTACGCCGACCTGCGCGTGGGCTTCGTC
>CAYNGQ010000152.1:0-2726 GCA_964396735.1 uncultured Solirubrobacteraceae bacterium
ACGCGGGTCGCCGGGGTGCGCAGAACGGGGCGTAAGCGTCGATATCGCCCGCGATCCGGGCGAGTACCAGACGAGCGTCCGTAGAAAGCCCGTGCTTATGATTGAGAACATCCGAACTTCGAAGTATGATCGTTGTTCAGACATGCTTGGCCCCAGCAGGGGGTCCAGATTACCCGGGACTAAGGACAGGGGTCCACCGTACAAATGCCAAGAACAAGCTCACATACTGACAGACTCAACGCCGACGGGGAATGGGTGCCCGCAATCCCCAGCCTGCGCGAACCGCGTTACTCGCAGTCGCTGGAGCGCGGGCTCGCAATTCTGGGCTGCTTCACACCCGAGCGGCCGGTGCTCGGAATCGCCGATATCGCCGATGAACTGGGCATGAGCCGCAGCACCACCCATCGCTACGTGATCACGCTCGTCGCGCTCGGCTATCTCGAGCAGGGAGCCTCGCGCAAGTACCGGCTGGGGCTACGCGTCACCGATCTGGGGATGTCGGCGCTCAATTCCACCGGGCTGCGCGAGCATTCGCGTCCATACCTGGAGGAACTGCGCCAACGCACCTCCTACACCGTCAACCTCGCCGTGCTCGACGGCCCGGAGATCCTCTACGTCGATCGCGCCCGCAGCTTCCGCCGCGGGCAGAGCAAGATCGACCTGGGGCTTTCGCTGGGCTCGCGGCTGCCCGCCTACTGCACCTCGATGGGCAAGCTGCTGCTGGCCTATCTCCCTGAGCACGAGCAGCGCGGCCTACTTGGCGAGATGAAACTCGCCAAGCGCGGTCCCAACACGATCACGAGCAAGAAGGGCCTGCGCTCGGAGCTCGAGCACGTGCGCGAGGAGAGCTTCGCGGTCAATGACGAGGAGCTCGTGCCCGGCCTGCACTCGATCTCCGCGCCGGTGCGCTCGGAGTCGCGCGAGGTTGTCGCCGCGGTCAACATGGCGGCGCACAGCTCGATGATCTCGCTGGAGGAGCTTGTCGAGCACCTCGGCCCGCACCTCGTCTCGACGGCCGACCGCATCTCGGCGCGCCTGGGCTATCGCCGCGACGACGAGAAGGAGTAACACCGGCTTGCGTGGGCCAGCCCCGTGCGGGTTGGCCCACAGTGCGCCGCCGTCAGGATGTGACTAACTCAGCGCGCGGCCGTACTGGCGCTCGTAGTACTCCCGGTAGGCGCCGGAGCGAATTGGCTCCCACCACCACGCGTTCTCGCGGTACCAGGCGACCGTCTGCTCGAGTCCCTCCGCGAACCGCACCCGCGGCTCCCAGCCCAGCGCGCGCACCTTGTTGGAGGAGAGCGAGTAGCGGCGGTCGTGGCCGGGGCGATCGGTGATGTGCTCGATCAACGTCTCCTCCGCGCCGGTCAGCGCGAGGATGCGCCTCACCACGTCGATATTGGCGAGCTCGTCGGGGCCGCCGGCGTTGTAGACCTCGCCCGGGGCGCCCTGCTCCAGCACGCAGCCGATCGCCCGCGCGAAGTCGCTGGCGTGGATCCAGTTGCGCACCTGCCTGCCGTCCCCATACACCGGCAGCGGATCGCCGTGCAGCGCGTTGAGGATCATCAGCGGGATCAGCTTCTCCGGGTACTGGTGGGAGCCGTAGTTGTTGGACCCCCGGCAGATGCTCGCCTGCAGGCCGTAGGTGTGAAAGTAGCTCTGCACCAATAGGTCCGCCCCCGTCTTGGTGGCCGAGTACGGCGAAGAGGGGTGCAGGGGCGAGGACTCGTTGAAGGTGCCCACCTCGATCGACCCGTACACCTCGTCGGTGGACACCTGCAGGTAGCGCAGGCCCCGCTCCCGCGCGGCCTCCAGCAGCACGTAGGTACCGAGCGCGTGCGTCCTCACGAATGCGTCGGGCTCGGCGATCGAGCGGTCCACGTGCGTCTCCGCGGCGAAGTTCACGATCGCCTCCGGCCGCTGTCCGCGCTCGGGGCGGTCGAGCGCCTCGGCCACTGCCTGCGGATCCTCGATGCCACCGCGGATGAAGCGGAAACCGGCCGCGTCGGCGATGTCCTGCAGGTTCTCCTCGCGCCCGGCGTAGGTGAGCTTGTCGAGCACCGTCACCTCATCGCCGTGCTCGTGCACGCGCACCCTTGCGAAATGCGAGCCGATGAAGCCCGCGCCGCCACACACCAGCAGTCTCATGCGCGCATCATCCCAGCTCTCGCCGCCATGTACCCCGCCAGGCCCTCGCGCCAGTCCGGCATCGGCAGCACGTCGGCTCGCTCGCTCTCCAGCACCGACCACCCCGGTCGCGGCGCCGGTCGCGCCATCTGCTCGCTGCTGACGGCTTCCACGCGGCAGTGGCGCTCGGCTTGGCGGAAGATCTCCCGCGCGAATCCGTTCCAGGAGATCGCGCCGGCGCCGGTGTGGTGCACGAGGCCGCTCGCCCCGCGCTCCAGCAGCCCGAGCACCGCCGGCGCCAGGTGTCCCGACCAGGTGGGGGAGCCGATCTGGTCGTCCACCACCTGCACCGCATCGCGTTCCCCGGCGAGGCGCAGCATCGTGTCGACGAAATTGCGACCGTGCACCCCGTACAACCACGCCGTGCGCACCACCGCATGGCGGGGGGAGGCGGCGAGCACCTGCTGCTCGCCGGCGAGCTTGCTCTGGCCGTACACCGAGCTGGGGCCGGTGGGATCGGACTCCACGTAGGCGCGCTCGCGGCCTTCGGCATCGAGTGGGGCTCGCCCGTCGAAGACGTAGTCGGTGGAGATGTGCAG
>CAYNGQ010000153.1:0-4044 GCA_964396735.1 uncultured Solirubrobacteraceae bacterium
TCGCATTCTCCCGCCAGCCACGGCTGTGCCCAACAGGACGCCACCAAGGATGTCGGAGGGGTAGTGGACCCCCAGATACAAACGCGACGCCGCAAGCAATGCCGCCAACGCATAGAGCGGCGGCGTGGGCAGCCCGAGGCGCGTATACACCCGTGCGCCGGCGAACGAGGTGGAGGAGTGGGCGCTGGGAAAACTGAGCTGCGTGGGGGTGCTGGTCAGCGCCGGGAGCCCGGGCAGCTCCGGGCGGGGCCGGCGGACGATCAACTTGATGGCGGTGTTCAGCGCAAAGGTCCCCGCCACCACGACCGTCGCGCGCGCCCAGCCTGCCCGTCGCGGCGGGTCGAGCGCCCAGCCGGCGGCGCCGATCGCCAGCCACACCGCTCCGTGCTCGCCGGTCCGCGAGAAGCGCGCCACCGCGCGCTCCACGCGAGGGTTGTGCCCACGGGTGCGCGCGATGCGCAGAAGACTCTCATCGACGGACGCTCTCACAGCGGTCACCTAGGCAGTCGAGGGGCAAGCGAGACAAGGACGCACCGACCGAAATGTGCTTTGCACATGAGGGAGGGAGGACGCAGTATCGCGCCGCCCATCGACTGCCTAGGCGCCGAAGCCGACGCGGGAGTCGTCCCCCTCGACGCGCACATAGACCACCTGCGCAAGGTCGAGGCGCACAGGACCATCCTCGGTCTCGAGCTCGTGCCAGCCGCTGCCGCCGAGCGCCTCGTGCAGCGCCTTCAACTGCTCGTCGCCGATGCGCAGCGCAAGCACCTGGCCGCCTTGGAAGCCGACGCTGACGCGGCGCGAGGCGGGGGCCATCAGTGCGCCACCTCCTCGGCGGTGGAATCGACCGCATGCGCGACACCTTGGGCCGGCTCGACGATCTCGACGAGCACCCGCCCGGTGGACTTGGGCTCCAGGAAGGCGACGCGTGCGCCGCCGATCCCCACGCGGGCGGTCTTGTCGATCAGCTCGAAGCCCTCCTCCGCCAGCTCCCGCAGCGCGGCGTCGATGTCGGAGACCTGGTAGGCGACGTGGTGCAGGCCGGGGCCGCGCTTGGCGAGAAACTTGCCCACGGGGGTGTCGGGACCGAGCGGGGCGAGCAGCTCGACGTGGTTCTCGCCGAGGTCCAGCAGCACCGCCTCGACGCCCTGCTCCTCCACGACCTCGCGGTGGGCGACCTCCAGCTGAAAGCCACCGCCCCACAGCTCCAGGGCGGGCTCCAGCTCGGCGACGGCGATCCCGATATGGTCGATGCGGTCGAGCACTCGGGTGAGTCTATCTGCGCCGCCCGGCCGATGGCGCCGCGCGGCGCAGACGCGGTCAGCGGTGACCCGTTGCTCACACGCGAGGATCGTCGCCGCCCACCGGCCGCTCCAGCGCGGTGGCGGCGACCACCCGCAGCCCGATGCCGGGGGCGCGCTCCAAACGGGGGGTGCCGGCCATGATGCGGTCGATCGCCTCGCGGTCGAGCACCTCGTGTTCGAGCAGCTCGCGCGCGAGGTCGTCGAGCTGGTGGCGGTGGGCGAGGATCATCTTCAGCGCCGCGCGCCGGCCCTCCTCGATCAGCTCCTGGCGCTCCTCGTCGCGAATCCGCAGCGTCGTCTCCGAGAGGCGCACGTCCCCTTCGGGGGAGCGCCCGATGGCGGCGTTGCCCATCGCGAAGTCGTGCACCATCGAGTGGGCGATGTCGGCAACGCGTTTGAGGTCGTCGGAGGCGCCGGTCGTGACCTGGCCGAAGACGATCTGCTCGGCGACGCGCCCGCCGAGCAGCACGGTCACGTAGTCGAGCAGCTCCTCGCGGGTCTTCAGGTAGCGGTCCTCGGCGGGCAGGTTGAGCGTGTAGCCGAGCGCGCGCCCGCGCGGCACGATTGAGATGCGGTGCACACGATCGACCGAGGGCAGCAGCTCGCCGCACAACGCGTGGCCGGCCTCGTGGTAGGCGACCACGCGCTTCTCATGCGCGTTCAGCACGCGGTGGGACTGCACGCCGGCGATCACCCGCTCGAGCGCCCCGTCGAAATCGGCGTCGGTGAGACCCTTGGCGCCGCGGCGCGCGGCGAAGATCGCGGCCTCGTTGCAGATGTTCGCCAGATCGGCGCCCGTGAGGCCGCTGGTCTGCTGGGCGACCATCCCCAGGTCCACATTGTGCAGCGGCTTGTTGCGCGTGTGCACGCCGAGGATCCCTTCGCGGCCCTTGATGTCGGGGGGAGCGACGAACACCTGGCGGTCGAAGCGCCCGGGACGCAGCAGCGCGGGGTCGAGCTTCTCCAGCAGGTTGGAGGCGGCGATCACCACCAGGCGGCCGCTGGTGGCGAAGCCGTCCATCTCGACCAGCAGCTGGTTGAGCGTCTGGTCCTTCTCGCCGGAGATGTCCATGCCGCGCCGCCCGCCGACGGCGTCGAGCTCGTCGATGAAGATGATCGCGGGTTCGTGCTTGCGCGCGATCGCAAACAGCCGGCGGATGCGCGCCGCGCCGAGGCCGGCGAACATCTCCACGAAGGCGGCGGCCGACTGCGCGAAGAACTGCGCGCCGGACTCGTGCGCGACGGCCTTGGCGAGCAGCGTCTTGCCGGTGCCGGGGGGGCCGTGCAGCAGGATCCCCTTGGGGACGGTGGCGCCGAGCTTGCGGAACTGCTCGGGGTCGCGCAGGAACTCGACGATCTCCTGCAGCTCGGCCTTGGCCTCGGTGACGCCGGCGATGTCGTCCCATCCCACCGACTGGTCGGAGGAGGGCTTGATCTGCTGCGGCTTGACGCGCGGCATCACCTTCAGCATCCGCCACATCACGAAGATGATCGAGATGAAGAACAGGATCGCCACGACGGGCTCCCAGCTGAGCGCCCAGTTCTGGATTTCCTGCGCAAGCGAGGTGCCGGGCGCCGAGGCCAGCGGGGTTACGTGCGGGACGAGGACGGTGTGGGTCACCACCGCCGCTGCCGTCACATGGCGCAGTTCATAGACCGAGGTGGCGACCGCCTGCCAGGCCGCTGCCAGTGCCGCGTTCACTTCCATGCCCGTCTCGTCATTCCAGTCACCATCCTTGGTTCGACTGCCCGCATTATGGCCAAAAGCGACCCTGAAGGGCGCCGGTAAGGGACCCACGGCGCGAGCGCCGTCAGCGCCTAACCGAGGACAGAACGCGCGAGGTCGGCGAAGAATTCCGCGGCGAACGCGACGTCACGCACGTCGATGCGCTCGTCGGCCGCGTGGATCAGGGGCATGCTCTCAAGCAGCGACTGGTGGCGCTGGGGGAAGAAGCCGTAGGCCACGCACTCCGGGAAGGCGGTACGGAAGTGGCGGGAGTCGGTGAAGCCGGGCAGGATCACCGGCACGACCTCGGCGCCCGGGTCGCGCTCGGAGACCCAGCTGCGGATCCCCTCCATCAGCGAGGACTCCATCGGGGAGCGGTTGCCGACGACACGCTCGGTGAACTCGATCGTGAAGTCCGAAGCCCCCCTTGCCTCCCCGGCGCCGCGAGAGCCTCGATCTCCGACAAACCTCCCCGCCCCCGCCGGGTGAGCGGGGTCTGGGTGGATGAGTCCCAAAACTTCTGCGATCCCGCGCAGCACCTCCTCCTCGCCGAGCCCCGGGGGTACACGGCAGTCCACTTTCACCGCGGCGCGGCTGGGGATCACGTTGATCTTCTCCGAGGCGCTGATGCGGGTGGGGGCGAAGGTGACGCCGAGCATCGGCTCGAACATGCTCGCCAGGCGGGGGTCGGCGGCGAGCAGGTTGGCGACCGCCCCCGCGGGATCGTCTGGATCCTCGCCGATCCCGCGCAGGAACGCGGCGGGCTCGGCGGTGAGCGTGTAGGCGGGCTGGCGCGCGGCGAGGCGCTCCAGCACCGGGCCCATCTTCAACAGGGCGTTGTCGGCGATCTTCGGCATCGAGGCGTGGCCGGCGACCCCGTCGGTGGTGACGGTGAAGCGGAAGATGCCCTTCTCCGCGCAGCACACCCCGTAGCGGCGGCGAGCGCGGTACTCGAACACGGCGCCGCCGCCCTCGTTGACGAGCAGGTCACAGCGCACCTTCTCGGGGTGGGTG
>CAYNGQ010000154.1:0-4628 GCA_964396735.1 uncultured Solirubrobacteraceae bacterium
CATCCACGAAAACGACCCGCAACTGCTCGACGAGGCGCTGCGGCGCAAGGTCGTGCTCTGCTCGCCGCTCACGCTGTTCGCGATTCTCGCGGTGATCCGCCAAGCGAGCGAGAACTTCAAGCTGGCGCGGCAAACCAACGAGATCCTGGGGGCGCTGGGAGACTTCAACAAGCAGTGGGGCATGTTCAAGGATCAGATGAGCAAGGTCGAGCGCACCCTCGAGAGCTCGCAGCGGGCGTACGCCGAGCTGATGACCACGCGCACGCGCCAGCTCGACAAGCAAGTCGAACGGGTCGATGACCTGCGCGTGACGGCCGGCCTGGGCGATGGCGGCGAACCGACTGATCCGGCTCCGCAGATCACGGCGTCAAGAACGCTGCGGGCCGTCGGCGCCGGCAGCGACAGGCCGTAGGAGTTACCCGGGCCGCCGCGCCTTGTCGGAGATCACTAGCAGCAGCGCCAGCAGCACGAAGTTCATCACCACCGACGAGCCGCCGTAGGCGACGAACGGGAGGGTGACGCCGGTGAGCGGGATCACGCGGGTGACGCCGCCGACGATCACGAACACCTGCAGCGCGACGATGAAGGCCAGGCCAGTCGCCAGCAGCTTGGAGAAGGAGTCGCGCGCCAGCATCGCGATCTTCAGGCCCCGGACGATGAACAGCAGGTAGGTGAGCAGCAGCGCTGTGGCGCCGACCAGGCCTAGCTCGTTGACGATCACCGCGTAGATCATGTCGCTTTCGGGGACCGGCAGCAGGGTGATGAGCGAGCGGTCGAAGCCCGTGCCCAGCAGACCGCCGTCGGCCTGTGCGAACAGCGCCTGCGCCAGCTGGTAGCTACCGCCCGACTTCTGGTTGTAGAGGCTTTCGTTGAACGGGTGTTCCCAGTCGACCACGCGCGCGTGCACGTGGCTGACGTGGGTCGCCAGCAGCCACGCGCCCGCTGCGAACAGCACGAAGCCGATCAGCGGAAACGAGAGGCGGCCCGTGGCCACATACAGCAGCGCGAGGAAGGCGCCGAAGAACATCAGCGAGGTGCCGAGCTCGCGCGTCAGCAGCAGCGTCGCCATCGCTGCGCCCCACACCACCAGCATCGGCCCGAACTGCTTCATCGGCGGCAGCGTCACCCCCAGCACGCGCCTGCCGGCGGTGACGAGGATCTGGCGGTTGTCGCGCAGGTAGCTGGCGAGGAAGATCACCAGCGCGATCTTCGCCAGCTCGGCCGGCTGGAAAGAGACGCCGCCAACGTGCACGTTGAGGTAGGCGCCGTTGACTTCCTGGCCGATCCCCGGCACCCGTGGCAGCACCGTCATTCCGATCCCCACCGCCACGATCGTGTAGCGGTAGCGCTCCAGCACCCCGACGCCGGTGCGGCGCAGCAGGAGGATCGTCGCCGCGAACAGCACCAGCCCCAGCACCATCCACTGCGCCTGTTGACGCGCCAGCGTGGGGTTGATCCGGTACACCATCACGATCCCCACGCTCGCCAGCACCGCCCCCAGGGGGAACAGGTAGGGGTCGGCGTTGGGCAGCGCGAAGCGGATCACGAGGTGCCCCGCCAGGCACAGACCGAGGAAGATGGCCCCGTAGGTGAGCGACACGCTGGAGGCGTGGTTGAGCGTCACATCCGCCGCCACTCCCCCGTTTGCGCCCTGCTCCTGGATGAAGATCGCCGTGAACCCCGCCGTCACCAGCAGGGCAGCGGGCAGCAGGCCGAGCAGCTCGCGGTTGCGGGGGCTGAGCATCGTGGCAGCGTACCCCCAGGTGCGGCGTGGGCACGCCGGACCGGCCTATACCCTTGAGCAAGGCACGTCGAGGGGGCGCGGCTGCCCCTCCCGGAGCCCATGAGCGTCAACGTTGCGAGAACCGATGGATGACGAGCGCCCGCCGCGTCCGGGGATCGGCATGTGGAAGCGCTTCGCGATCGCGGGCGTGCTGATCGTGCTGCTGTGCGGCGGGGCAACGGCCGCGGTGACCGTGAGCACCGCCAACCGCATCGCCAACGAGGTCTTTCCGAGGCTCAACCAGATCCACACGCCCAAGGGCCTGATCTCCTCGATCTACACCGGCGGGCCGAAGACCTTCCTGATCCTCGGCTCCGACAAACGCTACGGCTCCAAGAACATCGACGAACGCGAAGCGGGGCCCCACAGCGACACGATCCTGCTCGTGCGCTTCGACCCCGAACAGGAACAGACGTCGGTGCTGTCGGTTCCGCGCGATCTGCTCGTGACGATCAAAATGCCCGACGGCGAAGCGCTCTACCCCCAGAAGATCAATGCCGCCTACACGCTCGGCAGTGCGCTGCCGGGTCATGACGAGGGCGCCAATCTGGCGGCGGAGACGATCAAAGAAGTGCTGCCCGGCCTCGAACTGAACGGGATCATCGATGTGACGTTCGCCGGCTTCATCCGCGTGGTGGACTCGCTGGGGTGCGTGTACGTCAACGTCGACCACCGCTACTTCAACGAAAACATCGGCACCCCCGAAACCGACTACACCAACATCGACCTGCAGCCCGGCTACCAGAGGCTGTGCTACGAAAACGCGCTCGACTACGTGCGCTACCGCCACGACGACTCCGATTTCGTACGCGTCGCCCGTCAGCAGGACTTCCTACGCGACCTGCGCGAGCAGGTCTCGCCCCAGTTGGGGGAAGTCGACAAGGTCGCCAAGGCGGTGGGGCGCGCGATCAGCACCAACTTCTCGCCCTCCGCCTCGATCCTGCTGGAGCTGGCGAAGCTGATCGGTTTCTCCCAGGGCAAGCCGCTGCGCCAGGTGAAGTTCCAGACCGAAAACATCGACTACGTGCTGAACGGGGGGGACTACGTGACCTCCTCGCCTGAGCTGGAGCAGGCGACGCTCAACGACTTCCTGTACGGCCATCAGCACCTGCGCCCACTGGACGTTCGTTCGGGTGCCAGTGCCTCCTCCGGTGGCCGCCGCCGCGGCCATGCACACGGTCACGGGCACAGCTCCAGCGGCGGCGGGTCCCCCAGCCCAGCGAGCGAGGACCTCTACCCGACGCCCGCCGCCGACCAGCAGCAGGGGGTGAGCGCCGCGGCTCAGGTGCCCTTCCCGCTGCTCTACCCGCGTCTGCAAACGGGCCCGGCGAGGCAGGAAGAGGTACGCCCTTATGCGCTGCGCGATCCCCAAGGGCACCTCCACCACGCGTACACGGCTGTCTTTCAGCAGAATACGATCGGCGGCTACTACGACGTCGAGGGCACCGACTGGCTGGACCCCCCGATCATCGAGCACCCCCAGGAAACGCGCTACGTGGGCCGCCGGGCCTACATGATCTTCGCCGACGGCGAACACATCCACATGATCGCCTGGCGCGAACACCACGCCCTCTACTGGGTCACCAACACGCTGCTGGAGGAACTCACCAACCAGCAGATGCTCACGATCGCCGACTCCACGCAGCCGCTGGGCTGAGCTACCCCACCTTTGCCCCGTCCAGCGCGGCGTTGACCAGCGCGTCGGCGTGGGCGTTCTGGGCACGGGGCACCGAGCGGATCGACCAGCGCTCGAACTGCCTCAGCGCGGCCATCGCCTCGAGGTGCAGGGGGCGCATCGCAGCGTGCTTGACCTTGTAGGCGCCCTGCACCTGCTTGGCGATCAGCTCGGAGTCGTTGACGACCTCCACCTCGGTGGCCCCCAGCGCCCGGGCGCGCTCCAGGCCGAGCAGCAGCGCGCGGTACTCGGCCACGTTGTTGGTCACCTCGCCCAGCAGGCGCGCGTGCTCGTCGAGCATCTCGCCGGTGGGGTCGCTGACAACGGAGGCGGCCGCGGCCGGGCCGGGGTTGCCGCGGGCGCCGCCGTCGACGTGAACGATCACCTTCATCGCTCCGAGCCTATCCCGCGGCGGGGACGGTATGCGCTAGGACGGCGACAGCCGTTCGACCGGGCGGGCGCGGGATGGCAGGCCGGGTGGGCGGGGAGGACGGCGGGAAGCAGAGGGAGAGCAGGGCCGGCGCGATGACTCAGGGCTGCGCCAACTGCGGCAGGTCGCCCGGCACCCGTGCGCGACGGCGATCGCGCACGATGCGCTGCCGGCGGGCCGGGTCTCCATCCATGCTGCCCGAGCTGCCACGACCGCGCCTGTCGGCCTTGCGACGGTCGACGATCACGGTCACGTTCTCGCTGTTCTTGTAGTGCTCCACCAGCTTCGGATAGAGCTCATCGGCAAGGGGTCTTGGGACCACGCTGTAGATCATTGTGTGCTCGATTCTACTCGACTATTGACCTGTGTCGGGAAAAAGCTCGGGATCGGGTCGGAGTGCTCAGCTCACCAGCAGCGACAGCGCTCCACGCTCGTCGACCACGGCATTGGCGATGCGGTCCTCTTCGGTGAGTTCCTCCAGCTCCATGCCCTCTGCCGCCAGCCACGCGCCCCGCGTCTCCTCGTCTGGGTCGATCTCGTATCGATACCAGCACAGCTCCCACGCGACCACGATCGCCACATTCGCGCTCTGGAGTTGAGTCGCTCGCACGGTGGGGGCGCCGAGCGCACGGGCGACTCCCGCCAGCCGCCGCGGATGCTCGCCCACGTTGAACACCGCGAGTGCCCGCTCCACGTTCAGGTTCGTATGGTCGGCGACAGGCGGATCCAGGTCGGCGGCG
>CAYNGQ010000155.1:0-6160 GCA_964396735.1 uncultured Solirubrobacteraceae bacterium
AGCCGTCGTGGTGTGCGCCTTCGTCCAGAAGTACAGCTCGGGGCCGTCGTGCACATAGAGGAAGGTGCCGGCGTGGGGAACCCCGCTCGGGCTGGCAGTGGCAAGCGTGAGCGTGCGCTGCTCGCCCAGATAGTCCAGCACCTCGGGCAACATCTCGACTGCGTCTTCACCGCTGCTCATTGGGGGTCTCCTTGCTGTGTCATGTTGCCGTTACCGCCTCGCCCGCGAGGAAGTGCTCGACGAAGTCCGTGGTCACATCGCCGGAGCGGAACTGCGCGTCGGCGAGCACACGGCGGTGGAAGGGGATCGTCGTCTTCACACCACGACCCTCGATCTGAAACTCCGAGAGCGCGCGATCCATCCGCTCGATCGCCTCCAGTCGCGTGGGCGCCCACACGATCAGCTTGGCGATCAGCGAGTCATAGAACGGGGCGATGTTCCAGCCCGGGTAGCAATGCGAATCGACGCGCGTCCACGGCCCCCCCGGCGGCACATACACATCAAGGCGCCCGGCGGCCGGGGCGAAGTCGCGATCGGGGTCCTCGGCGTTGACGCGGCACTCGATCGCGTGGCCGCGCAGCACGACGTCCTCCTGGGTGACCGACAGCGGCTCGCCGGCGGCGACCCGGATCTGCTCCTGGATCAGGTCGACAGACGTGACCATCTCGCTCACGGGGTGCTCGACCTGGATGCGGGCGTTCATCTCCATGAAGGAGAGGTTGCCATCGTGGTCGAGCAGGAACTCCATCGTGCCGGCGCCGGTGTAGCCGACCGAGAGAGCGCCGGCGACGGCGCGCTCGCCGATGTCTTTGCGCTGCGCCTCCGACAGATGGATCGAGGGCGCCTCCTCGATCAGCTTCTGGTGGCGACGCTGCACCGAGCAGTCGCGTTCGAAGAAGTACACGCCGTTGCCGTGGCTGTCGCACACCAGCTGCACCTCGGTGTGGCGGGGGGCCTCCAGGTAGCGCTCGATGTAGACGGCGCTGTCCTTGAACACCGCCTGGGCGGTGGCGCGCGTGGTGGTGTAGAGGCGCGCGAGGTCCTCGGCGCGGCGCACCACGTTCATGCCCCGTCCGCCGCCGCCGGCGACCGCCTTGATGATCACCGGGTAGCCGATCCCGTCGGCGATTTCCTGTGCCTCCTCCGCCGTCTGCACGGGCTCGATCGTGCCGGGCAGCAGCGGCAGTCCGGCCTTCTGCATCAAGTCGCGCGCGATCGCCTTGTCCCCCACCTTCTCCATCACCTCGGGACGCGGCCCGATGAACGTGATCCCGTTGTCGGAGCAGATCTCGGCGAAGAAAGGGTCCTCGGAGAGAAAGCCGTAGCCGGGGTGGATCGCGTCGGCGCCGGTCTTCTGGGCGGCGCCGATCACGTTGGGGATGTGCAGGTAGCTCTTGCCGGGGTGGTGGGGCCCGACGTGCACGGCCTCGTCGGCGAAGCGCACGACGGCCGACTCGGCGTCGGCGGTGGAGTAGATCGCGACCGACTTGATACCGAGCTCGCGGCAAGCGCGCGCGACGCGCAACGCGATCTCACCCCGGTTGGCGATCAGAACCTTCTCGAACATCGGCTCAGCTCCTCGGCGATGCCGGACGCTCGATGGAGCCCTCGTCGCCCAGGCGCTCAGTCATCCGCGGGCTCCAGGTACATCAACACCTGCTCGAACTCAACCCACTCGCCGTTCTCGACAACAATCTCGGCGACCTTGCCGCCCTCGCCGGCGGAAACCTCGTTCATCATCTTCATCGCCTCGACGATGCACACGGTCTGACCGGGCTCGACGCTCGAGCCGACCTCGACGAACGGCTTGGCGCCGGGCTGCGCGGCGCCGTAGAAGGTGCCCACCAAGGGCGCCAGCACCGGCACGCGGTTGTCGGCCTCCAGATCGCCGATCGTGAAGACGCCGGAGGCCATGCGCGCGCCGGGAGCGATACTCATGCCGGGACCTGCCCCGGTAGCGACCGCGCCGATCGGGTTGCCCGCCCCCCCAGGGGGAGCAAGCGGTGGGGCCATTGCCTGCACACCC
Organism: uncultured Solirubrobacteraceae bacterium; assembly: GCA_964396735.1. Classification (GTDB taxonomy): domain Bacteria; phylum Actinomycetota; class Thermoleophilia; order Solirubrobacterales; family Solirubrobacteraceae; genus Palsa-744. The sequence goes on from CAYNGQ010000155.1 coordinate 2,027, forward strand.
GGCGCGGCCGGCGCGCCGCGCTCGATCTCGATCTTGTAGTCGCCGGCGGCGACCGCGAAGCGCTGCACGGTGCTGCCCTCCAGGCGCTTGATCAGATCGCGGGCCTCGGCCCACACCGACTCGATCAGCTCGCGGTCGGGGCTCGTTTGGGTGTTCTCGTTGTCGCTCATGATGTCTCCCCCTGTGATAGTGGCGGAAGTGTTGGCTGGCGCCCGGGGGTGCCGAACTTGCGAAAGCGCTCGTAGCGCTGGGCGATCAGCTCGTCGACGCTCAGCGGCAGCAGTTCGCCGAGGGTGGCGACGATCGCCGCCTTGAGGTTGGCCCCGGCAGCCGACGGGTCGGTTTGCGCGCCGCCCTCGGGCTCGGGCACGACCGCGTCCATCACCCCCAGGCGCAGCAGCTCGGGGCTCGTGATGCGCAGCGCCTTGGCCGCACGCGGGGCGGCGGAGGCGTCCTTGAAGAGGATCGTCGAGCAGCCCTCGGGGCTGATCACCGAGTAGTAGGCGTTCTCCATCATCAGCACCCGGTCGCCGGCGGCGATCGCCAGCGCTCCGCCGCTGCCGCCCTCGCCGGTGACGACGGTGACGGCCGGCACCGGCAGGCGCGACATCAACATGATCGATTCGGCGATCGCATTCGACTGCCCCCGCTCCTCGGCCCCCAGGCCCGGGTAGGCGCCGGGCGTGTCGACGATCGTCACGAGCGGCAGACCGAAGCGCGCGGCGTAGCGCATCAGACGCATGCTCTTGCGGTAGCCCTCGGGCTCGGGCATGCCGAAGTTGTGCTCGACCAGCTCGCTGGTCGTATGGCCCTTCTGCTGCCCGATCACCATCACCGCCAGCTCCCCGAGCTGCGCGAGGCCCGCGATGATCGCGTGGTCCTCCTCGAACAGCCGGTCGCCGTGCAGCTCCTGGAAGCCGTCGAAGGCGAAGCCGACGAGATCGAGGAACCGCGGCCGGTCGATGTGGCGGGCGAGCTGCACGATCTCCCAAGGGTCGCGCGCCGGCAGCTGCTCGGGATCGACAATCGGCGCCGTCCCCTCGACCGCCGGTAGGCGCCCCTGGCGCGCCGCCGCGTCCTCGCCGCGCGCTGCCTCGGCGCGGGCGTGGAGCTCGAGCAGGTTGCGGATCGTGCGGCGCAGGCCTTCGCGCGGCTCGACAAGGTCGAGCATCCCGTGCTCGAGCAGGAAGCCCGCCGTCTGGAACCCGTCGGGCAGCTTCTGGCGGATCGTCTGCTCGATCACGGTGGGCCCGGCGAAGCCGATGTGCGCGTCGGGCTCCGCGATCAGGATGTCCCCAAGCGTCGCGTAGGAGGCGCTGACGCCGCCGTAGGTGGGGTCGGTGAGCAGCGAGATGAACAGCACGCCCTCCTCCGCGAGGCGCGCCACGGCCTGCGAGGTCTTGACCATCTGCATCAGCGACACGCACCCCTCCTGCATGCGCGCGCCGCCGGAGGCGGAGATCACCAAAAGCGGCGTGCGGGTCTCGAGCGCCAGCTCGGCCGCGCGCGTGATCGACTCCCCCACGGCACCGCCCATCGAGCCGCCGATGAACGAGAAGTCGATGCCCGCCACGACGATCGGCAGGCCGTCGATCGTGCCGGTGCCGTGCAGCGCGCCGGTCTTGGTCTCGCTCTTCTTCTGCGCCTGCGCGATCCGCTCGACATAGGGCTTGGAGTCGGCGAAGGAGAGCGCGTCGAGGATCTCGAGGTCGCCGCTCAGCTCCTCGAAGCTACCCTCGTCCAAAAGCTGGCCGAGGCGCTCGCGGATGCGCAGCCGGAAGTGGTGGTTGCAGTCGGGGCACACGCCGAGGTTGCGACGCAGGCGCTTGTGGTAGACGAATGCCGCGCACGAGGGGCAGCGAAACCACTCGACCACGTCGGCCCGGCTGGCTGTCGCGAGCTCAGCCAAGGAGATCTTCCGAGGCGAGACGTCGATCGTCGGCGTGCATGCGCCGGTACTCGAACAGCGATGCGCTCAGCGCGGCATCGACCTCCTCGCGCGTCGGCGCCAGCTCGGCCGGTTCGCCTGCCTGCGCTTGGATAAAGGCAATCAGATTTAGGGTTCGGCCCTCGGGATCGCTGACCGGCGCGCTACGCGCAAGCTCCAACGCGCCCGGCCAATCCTCGCGCTTGATTGCGGCCTTGAGCATCCCGTGCAGCGGGTAGATCTCGTGGCCCGGCACGTCGTCGAGCGCGCGCAGACGCTCGAACGCGGCCACCGCCTCCTCGAGCTGCCCGACCTCGAGGCTGAGCTCGGCCACGTCGAGCGCGGCCACCAGATCCTCGGGCTCGGCCTCGGCGATCCGCTGCGCCTGCGCCAGCGCCTCCTCGTAGTGGCCGAGCGTGCGGTACATGTCGACGAGGCTGATCGCCGCGGTGGACGCGCCGCGCATGCTCTGCGCCGCCTGGCTGAGGTAGCCGACGGCCTCCTCCTCGCGCCCGGTCGCGGCCGAGGTGTGGCCGAGGTGGCTGAGCGCCACCTGATCGGCGGGGTTGAGCTCGACCGCGCGGCGAAAGGCGTCGTTGGCCTCGTCCATGCTGCCCTCCGTGGCGAGCGCCTCCCCCAGGTGGTGCCAGGCGTCGGCGTTGTCGGGAGCGAGCTCGGTCGCGCGTCGCAGCTGCTCGGTCGCATCCTCGGCGTCGAGCTCCACGCCCGCGCGGCCGGCGAGCACCAGCAGCTCGACGTCCTCTGGCGCAGCGGCGAGACCTGCGAGCGCCGCCTCACGGCTCTCGCGAAATTCACCCGCCTGGAGATGGGCGTCCGCCCGTTGCAGAGCCTCTGCGCTCACCGATCCCTCCGCGTCATCTCGCACTTCCCGCCATCCTCGTCCACCTCCACGTCACGCAACTTGCCGGCCCATCCTCTTCCCCTTCCCTTCCCCCCCCTCTTTTTTCATCACGCCTTCGACCCCGGCCACACCCAGTTGGTCAGCTCCGGCGGGTCGTTGCCCACCTCGCGCACATACCTGCGGTGCTCGGCGAGCTGTTCACGGTACTTCGCGATCGCCTCCTGAGCTCCTCCGATGTTGCGCACCGCAAACGCGCCGGACATCCCCCCGATGTTGTCGCTGATCCCCAAATCGACGCGGCTCAGCGCCTCGATCGCCAGCTGGTAGCGGTCGACCCCGTTCATCGCCAGCAGGTCGAAGGGCGTGGTCGTCGTCCCCTCCTCCGCATAGCCGCGCACGTGGAAGCGCTCCTGGTTGGGGCGGCGGTGGATCAGCTGGTGGACCGCCGAGGGGTAGCCGTGGAAGTTGAAGATCACCGGCCGGCCTTTGGTGAACAGCTCGCTGAAGGCGCCCGCCGGCATCGCATCGGGGTGCTTGCCGGGCGCCGCCAGCGCGAACAGGTTGGTGACGTTCACGAAGCGCACCTTCAGATCGGACACGTCCTCTTTCAGCAGGCTGGCCGCCGCCAGCAGCTCGATCGTGGGAATCGTGCCGCAGCTGGCCAGCACCAGGTCGGGATCGCCGTCGTCGCCCGAGCTCGCCCAATCCCAGGCGGAGGCCCCGACGCGGACGTGCTCGCGCGCCTCGTCCATCGTCAGCCACTGCGGCAGCGGCAGCTTGGAGCCGATGATCAGGTTGATGCAGTTGGTCGCCTGCAGGCAGTGGTCGACGGTCGCCAGCAGCGTGTTGGCGTCCGGCGGCACGTACACGCGGGCGTGCTCCTCGCGGCGGTTGAGCATCGAGTTGATGAAGCCCGGCATCTGGTGGGAGTAGCCGTTGTGGTCCTGGCGCCAGCCCTCCGAGGTGAGCAGGTAGTTCAAAGAGGCGACCGGCTCGCGCCACGGCGCCTCCTCACGCGACATCTTCAGGAACTTCCCGTACTGGTTGACCATCCCGTCGACGATCGGGATGAACGCCTCATAACAGGGGAAGATCCCGTGACGGCCAGTCAGCACGTAACCCTGCAGCCAGCCCTGGCAGTTGTGCTCGGAGAGCACCTCCATGATCCGCCCGTCGGGCACGTAGTCCGGGCTGATGCCCCGATCCACGGGCCATTCGTAGGCGTGGTTCTCGACCTTGAACAGCGCCCCCAGCCGGTTGGAGGCGACCTCGTCAGGGCACACCACGCGGAAGTTGGCCTGCTCGCGGTTGAGCTCGAACACCTGCGCCAGGTACTCCCCAACCG
>CAYNGQ010000156.1:0-3830 GCA_964396735.1 uncultured Solirubrobacteraceae bacterium
CATCGGGCTGGGGTAGGCTCGGGCCGGTCGCCGCGCCGGTCCCCGTAGCGCGACGGGCCAACTCCTCGCCTTCCGAGCCACGACCCCCGCTGGGATAGGCTCAGGCTCGATGCCCGCGCTGCCGCTCAAGAGCGAGTACCGCCCCACGTTGGGGGAGTTGCTCGCGCCCCGCTGGCGGCGGGCGTCGTGGGGAGCGCGAACCCTGTGGGTGGCTGCGGGCGCCCTGGTGGTCGCCGCGATCGCGGGCACCGCGCTGACGCTCGCCAGCCCGACTGTCGCCCACGGGGGACCGGTATCGTTCAGCTTCAGCTACGCGGGGCTCCACCGCACCGATCCGGCCCCCGACGGGTACGCGAAGGTGCAGCGCGTGGTGGATGGCCGGCTGGAAGACTCCTTCGCGGTGGGCCCCTTCCTGCCGCCCCCCTACCACGGTGCGCTCGGGGCGGCGCTGGCGATGTACGCATCCGGCTACGTCCAGCGCCTCGCCGCCGGGGAGGGCGGGGCTCGCATCCCCGGCCAGAGCGGGTTCGTGCTACGCGGGCAGGGCAGCACGCAGATCGATGCCGTGGGGAGCTACGCCACCTACAACGTCTTCTACACGACCACCGTGCAGGGGCGGGAGATGTACGGGCGCAACGTGCTGCTGCTCCCCGACCAACAGGGCGCGCGCAAGGGCGTCGAGATCACGATGCTCACCGCCGTCGCCGGCAACCACCAGGTGACCTCTCCACTTGACGTGGGTGTCAAAGGCGCGCTCGAAGAACCGCTGGCGACGTTCTCGCTGGAATAGGACCCCCAGGTCGAGCGGGGGCTTTCCCCTCTCTGTCACCCACCCGTCAGTGGGCCTCTCGCACAGCGGCCCCTTCGGTGCTCGTTCGCCTACGGACCGGCGGTGGCGCCGTTGGCGGCTTCCACGGGATTGGGCGCGGTGGTCATGCCCGTTTCACCGGTGCCGGACGCTTCCGATTCCGCCGATTCGCCGGCGGGGGGTGCGGCCGGTTCCGTGGTGGTCGGCGCCGTTTCGACCGGCGGTGCCGGGGCGGTGGGCGTCGTGCTCGTCACCGGGGAGGTTGCCGCCGGCTGAGAGGGAGTGCTGGTGGTGACGCCAGTGGAAGGAAGCGCGGTGGTCTCGGTCGTGACCTGCACCACCGCGGGCGGTGGTGTCGCCGGCTGGGTGACGGGCGCGATGGTGGCGGCCGGCTTGACGGCAGCCGGCAGGGTCGTGGCGCCGGTCGGTGTCGGAGTGTGTGGGTGTAGACGCCCGCCGGCGGCGCCCGCGCCGGACTGCGACTTGAGCGGCGGGCGACGGTGGAGGCGGCGTGTGGCCAGCTGCGAGGCACCGGCCGCGACGGCGACGTGAACGCCGGAGCTAATCGGCTGAGGCACCGGGCGCACGGCGAGCGGGGCCGCGCTGTGCGTGAGCGCGACGGGGGCGGCCGAGGCGACCGCCGACGAAGAGGGTGCGGTGTGGCGACGGCGGGCGTGGCTGGGGCTGACGGCGACCGCGCCGGCCGTGACGAGCGCGGCGGCAGCCAGTGTGGCGGCCGCCTTCGTCGCGATCGCGCCGGCGCCGGCGGTGACGAGGCCGCCTGCGGCGCTCGTGCCTCCGACGGCGCCTGCTCCGGCACCCGCCGTAAGCAGTCCCCCCGCGGCACCGGCTGCGCTGGCTCCGCCGGTCGCTCCGCTCGCGGCGCTTACCCCTGCGCCGGCGCTCCCTGCGCCGGCGGCGTGGCCGGCGGCGGAGGAGGCGCCGAATTTGCCGAGCACGAAGTGCTTGAGCAGCAGCAGCGGACCGGCGGGGAAGATCGCGGCGAGCGCGTGGTTGTTGTCCTTGAGCAGCTTGCGGAACGTGCGGCAGCGCTCGCAGTCGCGCAGGTGGCGGCGCGCGGGAGGGCTGATCTTGACGAGGCCCTCCGCCACTTCGCCCAACTCACTGCGCACCTGATCGCAGCTCAGCTTGCGTGCCTCGGCGGCCTCCGCGAGGGAGATGCGGGCGCGCACCAGCAGCGACTTAACCGAGGGCACGGTCGTGTCCATCGCGACCGCGATCTGCTCGTAGGAGAGTGCGTCGATCTCGCGCAGCAGCAGCGCTGTGCGTTGGGTCTCGGGCAACTGCTGCACGTCGCCGATCAGCTGGCGGAAGCCCTCGCGGCGCAGCACCTGATCCCCGGTGGAGAGGCCGTGCTCGGCGAAGTGGATGTCCATCGAGTCCACCCCGATCGCGGAGGCGCGGCGCAGATGGTTGAGCGAGCGGTTGCGCGCGATCCGGTACAGCCACGGCCGCACGTTGATCGGGCGGTCGTCGGCCAGTACGGCGTTGAAGGCGGCCGCGAACACCTCCTGCAGCACGTCTTCGGCATCCTCGCGCGAGCTCAGCATGTGCCGGCAGAAGGACAGCAGCCGCGAGTGATAGCGCGAGAAGAGCGTCTCGAAGGCAGCATGCTGGCCACGACGCGTGAGCGCGATCAGACGCTCGTCCGGCTGTAGGCGCAGCAGCGGGCTGGCCCCCTTCAGGCCGGGTGCTACGCCTGGTTTTAGTGCGGTGACCTCCACGGTGGTCTCTCCTGACAGAAGAGGGGCCCGGCTCGCCGGCCTCCGGCCGGCTGTGCCACCCTCTAGACGCGGCGTTGCGGCTTTATCCTTATAGACACGGTACCAACCGCTTAAGTTGCGGCTGTAAGTCTCCTGGGTTGCGCTCCTGCATATGGTCTACCCGGATACCCCCAAGGGGAGATAAATAGAGCGCGAAGGGCCTGGAGGCGGGCGTATTGTCCACTCAGGCTCGTGCGCTGCCAGCAACCGGCTCACCGGGCTCTCCCGTCTGCTGCTCGCATAAACTAGGCGGGTAGTCGCAGAGAGGGGCAATGGCATCCCGCGCCCGGGTGGCGGAACGGTATACGCAGCCGACTTAAAATCGGCGCCTCGAAAGGGTTTGTGGGTTCGACTCCCACCCCGGGCATCGCTTGAAATCGCCTGCAAATAGGCTGGTTTCGGCAAGTAGGGCTGGGCCGGTGATGGCCGGCGCCGGGCCAGGTGGGCAACGGAATGGGCAACACGAGGCGCCTGGGATCAGCGCTTGGTCCAACTGCAGACCGTCGCCGTCCCGGCACGCTTCGGGGCCTGGCCGGCCGCGATGTCCTCTCGGAGCCGCGCAAGCCCCGCTCGCAGCTCCTCGGGATGGTCGCGCGACATCCGCTCGAAGTAGCTCGTCTCGCCCCTCTCTGCAGCCTCCAGCACACGAGAGGGGTCGGCCGAGAGAGCGGCCAGCGATGCGTCCTGCATGTCCTCGAACTCAAAAGCGAAGAGCCGCGCACCCGGTAGCTCCTCGAGTATCGCCGCCCGGGGCGGGTGAGTGGCCTCTATCCAGTGCCGGCTGCTCGGGAAGTAGTCGAGAATCCAGAGGGTGGCGGCATCCTCACCCGTGTAGCCCACGAGCACCAGGAGTCCCCGAGGTCTGAGGATGCGACGCGCCTCGGCCAGTGCGACGCCGCGGTCCTCGACGTGGTGCAGCATCGAGATCATCGTGGCGGCGTCGAACGTCTCGTCCTCGAACGGCAGTCGCTGTGCGTCGGCTTCTACGGTCTTGAGCCCCTTGGCGGCGGCCCACGCCAGCATTGCGGCCGAGCGGTCCACCACAACAGGCTCCCATCCCTTCCGCCTGAGGGCGAGAGCGTAGTTGCCCGTCCCGCCACCGATGTCGGCGAGCCGTCGACCGGGCGCACCTTTGAGAGCCTCGCGCAGTCCCCGCAGAACCGACGGGCTCGCGGAGCGCGTCTCGTCATAGCGCTCGGCTTGGCGGGAGTAGTCGGGCAGCACACCCACGTTACGGA
>CAYNGQ010000157.1:0-7629 GCA_964396735.1 uncultured Solirubrobacteraceae bacterium
CTACGCGCGCGCCCAGGCCCAGCTCGACCATCACGGCGGCTACCTCTGGCGCGACCGCACGACCGGGACCGCGCACGGCCTGGGCTTCGCCGAGGAGGACCTCGATCGCGGGCTGGACAGCTTCTCCGGCGGGGAGCTGACGCGCGCGTCGCTGGCCCGTGCGCTCGCCGCCGGGCCGGACCTGCTGCTCCTCGACGAGCCGACCAACCACCTCGACATCGAGTCGCTGGAGTGGCTGGAGCAGACGCTGACGGGCCTCGACGCGGCGATCGTGCTGGTCGCCCACGACCGCTGGTTCCTGGAGGCGGTCGGCACCGCCGTGCTCGAGCTGGAGGCCGGCCGCTCCCGCTTCTTCGCCGGCAGCTGGCACAACTGGCGCCGCGAGCAGGCCGCGCGCGAGATCGCGCAGGGCAAGGCGATCGACAAGCAGCAGGCGGAGATCGCGCGCATGGAGCGCTTCATCGAGCGCTTCCGCTACAAGGCGACGAAGGCCAAACAGGCGCAATCGCGGGTGAAGAAGCTGGCGAAGATCGAGCGGATCGAGCGCGATCCGCGCGACGGGCACGGCCTGGAGTTCGCGTTCAAGGCGCCGGAGCGCTCCGGGAGGGTGATCTTCGAGCTGACCGACGGGCGCGTGGAGGTGGGGGGAGAGGATTTGGATGGCGGCTCCGCCGCAGGGGTAGCGCACCGCGACGCCGGCGCGGCTGGGGCTCGTGCCACCGGGGCCGGCGCGGGCGGGCCGATCGTGCTGCTCGAGCACGCCGAGCTGTGGTTGGAGCGCGGCGAGCACGTCTCGCTGGTGGGCCCCAACGGCAGCGGCAAGACCACGCTGATCGCCACGCTCGCGGGGCAGCGGCCGCTGGCGGCGGGGCGGCTCGGCACCGGCCACAACGTGCAGGTCGGCTACCTCTCCCAGCACGCGGATGAGCTCGGCGCCGGCGGCCCGCCGGGCCAGAGCGTACTCGACGCCGCGCAGCGCGCGACCGGGCTGACGCCCAACAAGGCGCGGGCGCTGCTCGGCCAGTTCCTGTTCTCCGGCGAGGAGGCCGAAAAACCGCTGGCGGGCCTCTCCGGCGGTGAGCGCCGCAGATTGTCTCTAGCGGTGCTCGTCCACTCCGGCGCCAACGTATTGATCCTCGACGAGCCCACCAACCACCTCGACATCGAGAGCCGCGAGGCGCTGGAGGATGCGCTGCAAGCGTTCCAGGGCGCGGTGCTGCTCGTCTCCCACGACCGCGCGCTGCTCGACGCCGTCGGCACGCGCACGGTCGCGGTAGAGGGCCCCACCCACCCCCGCACGCTGCGCAGCTACGAGGGCGGCTGGCCGGAGTACGTGCGGGTGCGCGAAGAGCGCCGGGCCGCGGGCGAGGCCTTGGATGGGTCGGGTGGCTCCAACGGCGCGGCCACGGGGCCGGGCGGCGGCGGCACGGGCGGCGGGACAGCCTCCACCAACGGCGCCGACCCCGGCGGGGCGCCGGGCGCGCAGCCAAAGGTGGTCAAGACCAAGCCCAAAGCTAAGCCGAAGGGCCCCTCCAAGAATCGCCTCAACGACCAGCAGAAGGCGGAGCTGGCGATCGAAGCGGCCGAGGCGGCGCTGCGCGAGGTCGAGGACGCGCTGGCCGACCCCGCAGCCTGGGCGACCAAGTACGAGTCGGCCAAGTCCGAGGCCCGCCACACCGCGGCGCGCCGCGCCGTCGAGGCGGCGTACGCGCGCCTTGAAGCGCTGGTGGGGTGAGGCTTTGCGGCTTTTTCCCCTGCCTCTCGCCAACAGCCGCTGGGGCGGGGCGGCCGAACTAGACTGAGGCACGATGTACGACCGTAAGAAGACCGCGCGCAACGTGGCGATCCTGCTGCTGCTGGCGGCCGCGGTCGCCTACCTGCCCGGCGGCGGGCGCGCTGCGGCGACCTTCCAGACGATCCTCGGCGTGATCTTCATGCTCGGCCTCGGCTTCGCGGGGCTGCGGCTGTACCTGTCGCGCCGCCTCGACATCTACGGCCTCGGCGACCGCCGCCGCGCGCTGCTGTACGGGGCGCTCGGCGTCGGCACGGTGACGGTGGCGGCCAAACCCCGGATGTGGGAAACGGGCTTCGGCGAGTTCGCCTGGTTTGTGCTGCTGGGGCTGGTTGTCTACACGCTGTTCGCGCTCTACCGCTACTCGCGCAGCTATTGACCCCGCGCCCGCTGCCGAGTACCTCCGCGCTGGCTTCACGCCCTGACCGTCCGCGTCGCCGATGACCGCCACACTCGCCGGCCGAAGCAGGGAGACGCTCGCTTGAGCGAGCATCCCCTTTTCGAGCAACGCCGCGGCCTTCCCGACCAGCCGGGGGTGTACCTCTTCCGCGACGGCAAAGGCCGCGTTATCTACGTCGGCAAGGCGAAGTCGATCCGCAAGCGCGTCGCCTCCCATTTCTCGAAGGCCCAGGTACCCAGCAGTCCGGGCCACGCGGAGATGGTCGCGGCGGTCGAGCAGATCGAGTGCGTCGTCGTCGGCTCCGAGGCCGAGGCGCTGCTGGCGGAGCAGAGCTTCATCAAGCAGTACCGCCCCCGCTTCAACATCCGCCTGCGCGACGACAAGTCCTACCCGTTCATCGCGATCTCGCTCGACGAGGACTTCCCCCGCGTGTACTTCACGCGCGAGCGCCACCGCCCCGGCCGCGCCTACTTCGGCCCCTACTCCAACGCCAAGCGCGTGCGCGGCACGCTCGACCTGCTGACGAAGATCTTCATGTTCCGCTCCTGCACCGGCCCCGAGCCGGGGCGGCGCAGCGGCAGCCCCTGTCTCGACTACTACATCAAGCGCTGCGAGGCCCCGTGCGTCGGTTATGTCACCAAGGAGGAGTACCGCAGGAGCATCGACGGCGTGATCGATTTCCTCTCCGGACGCTACCGCACGATCGAGCGCGACCTGCAGGCGCGGATGAAGGCGGCGTCGGAGGCGCAGGAGTACGAGCAGGCGACGCTCGAGCGCAACCGCCTGCGCGCGGTGCGCTCGCTGCTGGAGCGCCAGCGGGTGGCGAGCGATTCGATCGGCACGCTCGACGCCGTGGCCGTCGCGCTCGACGGCACCGAGGCCAACGCCCAGGTCTTCCAGGTGCGCGACGGGGTGCTCTCCGACCGCCAGTCGTTCTATCTGTCCAACGAGGCCGAGCGCGCGCTGCCCGAGGTGGCGGAGGAGTTCATGCTGCAGTACTACGCCGGCCACTCCTCGATCCCGGCGCAGATCGTGGTGCAGCGGGAGATCCTGCAGGACAACCGCGACGCCCTCGCCGAGGCCCTGGCCAGCCGCCGCGGCGGCCCCGTCGAGCTGCGCGCCGCCGAGCGCGGCGACAAGCGCCGGATCCTCGAGCTGGCCGAGCGCAACGCGCGCCTCGCGCTCGACCAGGAGCACCTGCGCGCCGAGCGTCGCCGCCAGAGCCGCGTCGAGGCGCTGGAGGGTCTGCAGCGCGCGCTCGGCCTCGACGTGCCGCCGGTGCGGATCGAGTGCTTCGACATCTCCAACCTTGGTGGCACCCACACAGTCGCCTCGATGGTCGTGCTGGAGGGCGGCGCGCCGAAGAAATCCGACTACCGCCGCTTCAAGATCCGCACGCTGGGAGAGGGCGAGTCCGACGACTACGCGGCGATGGCGGAGGTGCTGGGCCGCCGCTTCGCCCAGTGGGAGCGTCAAACCGACCTCTCCCCGCACGACCCCGACTACGACGCCAGCTTCGCGGCGCTGCCCAACGTCGTCGTGATCGACGGCGGCAAGGGCCAGCTGGCGGCCGGGATCGAGCCGCTGCGGGGCTTTCGCGAGCGCGGCGTGGCGGTGATCTCGCTCGCCAAGCGGATCGAGGAGGTGTTCATCCCCGGCCGCCGCACGCCGCTCGTGCTCGACCACTCCACACCCGAGCTGCAGCTGTTGCAGCGTGCCCGCGACGAGGCCCACCGCTTCGCGATCACCCACCACCGCAACCGCCGCGATCGCGCGCTCACCAGCTCGCTGCTGGACGAGCTGCCGGGCGTCGGCCCTGCGCGCAAGCGCGCCCTGCTCGCCCACTTCGGCTCGCCGGAGGCGGTGGTCGGAGCCACGCGCGAGGAGCTGCAGGCGGTGCCGGGGCTGCCGGCGAAGGTGGCTCGGGAATTGCACGCGCACCTCAACAGGACAGGGTAATCAGAGCCGCGATCCCATTCCGCCGGCACACTCCGCGGGGGCGGGCGGGCGGGATCCGATCCTGGCCTCGCCTGCTCTCGGGCCGTCTCAGGGGCGTTGCCGGTAACAGGCTGGTGTCGCGAATGTCCGCCATACGCGGCACAATCAAGAGGTGTCCGTATTCCGACCGCTTCGCAGCCCGCTGCGCTTCCAACAGAGCAAGCCGGTCGTGAAGTCGAGTCTCAAGGAGCTGGTCGTGATCACCGGCTTCTCCGGCGCCGGCAAGTCGACGGCGATGAACGTGTTCGAGGACGCCGGCTACTTCTGCGTGGACAACCTCCCCCCGGAGATGATCCGCTCGCTGACGGAGCTGTTCATGCACGAGGGCTCGAAGGTCGAGCGCGCCGCGGTCGTCTCCGACGTGCGCGGGGGCGTCTACTTCGAGGCGCTGCAGGCGGTGGTGGACGAACTGGAGTCGGTCGGCCTCGACCACCACGTGCTGTTCCTGGAGGCCGCCGAGCAGACGCTCGTCAACCGCTACAAGGAGACCCGCCGCCGCCACCCGCTGGCGCCCGACGGCTCGGTCACCGCGGGCGTCGCGGCCGAGCGCGCGCTGCTGGAGCCGCTTCGCAACCGCGCCGACGTGGTGATCGACACGACCGGCATGTCGGCGGCGATGCTGCGCGGCAAGATCGCCGACGAGCTGGTGCCGCGCCGCGCCACCGGCCGCCTCGCGCTGACGTTCATGAGCTTCGGCTTCAAGCACGGCCCCCCGCGCGAGGAGGACCTCGCCTTCGACGTGCGCTTCCTGCCCAATCCCCACTATGTGCCCGAGCTGCGCGAGCTGACCGGGATCGACCCCCGCGTGGTCGAATACGTTGCCCGCGACGGCCGCCTCGACGAGCTGTACGAGCGGCTGTACGCGCTGCTCGACTTCCTGCTGCCGCAGTACGTCGCCGAGGGCCGCGCCCACCTCGTGGTGGCGATCGGCTGCACCGGCGGCCGCCACCGCTCGGTGGCGATCGCCGAGGGGCTCGCGGCGCGCTACCGCGAGCAGGATGGCCTCACCGTGGCGGTCACCCACCGCGACATCGACAAGCGCTCGCGCGACTCCTGACGCGCGAGCGGCCGGCGGCGGGGCGGGCGGGACCCCATTTTGCGCTGTGCGTCAGACTGCCGCCGATGATCGACCACCTTGGAGTCGAGGTCTCCGACCTCGCGCGCTCGGCGGCCTTCTATGACGCGGTGTTCTTCGCGATCGGGGTGCGCCGCATGCACGAGGGCGAGCACGCGATCGCCTACGGCGTGACCGCCCCGGTCTTCTGGATCGTCACCCGCGGGCGCCCGCCCGCGCCTGGCTACGGCCACGTCGCCTTCCGCGCCGTCGGGCGCGTGGCGGTCGATCACGCCTACGAGGCCGGCCTCGCCGCCGGGGGGCGGGGCGACGGCGAACCGGGGCCGAGGACCCGCTACGGGCCGCTCTACTACGCCGCCTATCTGCTCGATCCGGATGGCTTGCGCGTGGAGATCGTCGCCAACTCCCGTTGACGATCCCGCCCCCTGAGGCGCCGTCCGATAGCCTTTTGCTTGCAGCCGGGTCGTCGGGGTAACGCTCCCACGGTCCGGCATCGTTTGTTTTCGACCTCATCGCCCGTTATTGGTGTGCGCCTGAGGAGGCCGCAAAGGAAAAATGCCCGTACGTGTCGGAATCAACGGATTTGGCCGCATCGGCCGCAACGTGCTACGCGCCGCGAATGCGCGCGCGGATAGAGACGCGATCGAATGGGTTGCCGTCAACGACCTGACGGACGCGCGCACGCTCGCGCACCTGCTCAAGTACGACTCGATCAAGGGCCCCTACCCCGGTGGCGATGTGCGCGCCCTCGCCGACGCGATCGAGGTGGACGGCCACGAGCTGAAGGTGCTCGCCGAGACCGACCCGGCGAAGCTGCCGTGGGATGAGCTGGGCGTGGACGTGGTGATCGAGTCGACGGGGCGCTTCACCGACCGCGCCCACGCCGCGATCCACCTGGAGCGCGGGGCCAAGAAGGTGATCATCTCCGCGCCGGCGACCGACCCCGACGTGACCGTGGTGCCCGGGGTCAACTTCGAGACCGCCTACGACCCCGCCGTGCACCACGTGATCTCCAACGCCTCCTGCACCACCAACTGCCTGGCGCCGGTGGCGAAGGTGGTCAACGACACGATTGGCATCAAGCACGGGCTGATGACCACGATCCATGCCTACACCGCCGACCAGCGCCTGCAGGACCTCCCCCACAAGGACCTGCGCCGCGCGCGCGCGGCGGCGATCAACCTGATCCCGGCCTCGACCGGCGCCGCCAAGGCGATCGGCCTCGTGATCCCTGCATTGCAGGGCAAGCTGAACGGCTTCGCGGTGCGCGCCCCCGTGCCGACCGGCTCGGTCGTGGACCTGACGGTCGAGTGCGAGCGCGCCACCACCGTCGAGGAGGTCAACGCGGCGCTCAAAGCGGCGTCTGAGAGCGGGCCGCTGCAGGGGATCTTGACCTACACCGAGGACCCGATCGTCTCCAGCGACATCGTCGGCTCGCCGTACTCCTCGATCGTCGACTCCCAGCTGACAGCGGTGGTGGACGCTACGATGCTGAAGGTCGTGGCCTGGTACGACAACGAGTGGGGCTACTCCAACCGGCTCGTGGACCTCGCGCAGAGGGTCCTCTGAGGCAAGGTCCGGGGGGATCGCTTTGAGAAGCCTCGACGACCTCGACGTTCACGGGCGACGCGTGCTGGTGCGCGTGGACTTCAACGTCCCGACCACCCCCTTCGGCGGGGGTGCCCCCACCGGACCCGGCGGCGAGGTCGAGATCGCCGACGACACCCGCATCCGCGCGGCGCTGCCGACGATCGAAGAGCTGCGCGGCAAGGGCGCGCGCCTGGTGCTGGTCTCGCATCTCGGCCGCCCGGACGGGCATTACGAGGAGGCGCTGTCGATGGCGCCGGCGGCGGCACGCCTGAGTGAGCTGACCGGCGCGCCGGTCGCGCTGGCACCGGCGGTGGTGGGGGAGGAGGTCAAGGCGCTCACCGAACAGCTCCACGACGGCGAGATGCTGCTGCTGGAGAACGTGCGCTTCGAGGAGGGCGAGACCGCCAACGACCCGGCCTTGGCGCACGCTCTGGCAGAGCTCGCCGACGTGTACGTCAACGACGCCTTCGGCGTCGCCCACCGCGCCCACGCCTCCACCGAGGGCGTCGCCCGCCTGCTGCCGAGCGCCGCCGGGCGGCTGCTCGAACACGAGGTGCGGACGCTCACCGGGATCCTCGAGCACCCCGCGCGGCCGCTCGTGGCGATCGTGGGCGGCTCGAAGGTCGCGGACAAGATCGCCGTGATCGACCGCTTCCTGCAGGTCGCCGACGTGGTGATGATCGGCGGTGCGATGTGCTTTCCGTTCCTCTGTGCGCAGGGGCACTCGGTGGGCGAGTCGTTATGTTGCGAGGAGGACGTCGAGCACGCGCGCCA